>NZ_JAWUEA010000038.1:0-243229 GCF_036663475.1 Rouxiella sp. T17
GGTGCACCCAGGAAGATTCGAACTTCCGACCGCTCGGTTCGTAGCCGAGTACTCTATCCAGCTGAGCTATGGGTGCATCTTAAATGGCGGTGAGGCGGGGATTCGAACCCCGGATGCAGCTTTTGACCGCATACTCCCTTAGCAGGGGAGCGCCTTCAGCCTCTCGGCCACCTCACCATACGCTTCTTTCGAATTGTGCTGACTAACTTTGTTTAAGCTCATCGGCACTGCGTGGCGCACATATTACTTTCCCGGGCATATAAGTCAAACCCTTTTTCCCAAAGAATTGTTTGTTTGGACAATTCCCACTCAACCTGCGCAGATTACCGGCAAAATAGTCCTCTTAAACCTTAAAATGCGAGGTTTACTCAGAAAAAAGCAGGCGGCAAGAAAGCAATGTCGGGAAGATTATTTTCGAAAAGAGGGCAAGAGAGAGGAGTAAAACGGGGAAAGGACGGTAAAAGTTCATCAGCGCCTCGCCAAAAACGAGACGCCTGATAAATTAATAACTCGTCTGTTGAGATTTTTCAGCCTGAATGCGCTGGTAGATCTCTTCGCGGTGAACAGAGACCTCTTTTGGTGCGTTAACACCAATACGCACCTGATTACCTTTAACACCTAAAACGGTAACAGTCACCTCATCGCCAATCATGAGGGTTTCACCAACTCGGCGAGTCAGAATAAGCATTCTTTGCTCCTTGAATAATTAAAAGAGTCGGGTCTCTCAGTTTCACAGTCATTATCTATTATAAGCTGTAAAAACGTAAGCCATGACCTCCACATAAAATGTACGGCAGCTCAATACATTAGCTGTGAGTGATCTTTAGTTTAGCCGAAATCGACAGAGCCGTGACGTAAATAGTGAGATTTTACCGGTCATAAAGACTGAAAACGCCATAACAGACAAGAGATTATGGCGTTTTCACAATTACTGAATTTAAGACTACAGCTTGCTGGCTACCCAGGCTTCTACACCGGCCAAGGCCGCAGGAAGCGCCTGTGCATCGGTGCCGCCCGCCTGAGCCATGTCAGGACGACCGCCGCCTTTGCCGCCAACTTGCGAAGCGACCGTACCGATCAATTCACCCGCTTTAACGCGATCGGTTAAATCTTTTGTCACACCAACAATCAGACTAACCTTACCCTCCGCGACGGTCGCCAGCACAATAATGGCAGAACCTAGCTGATTTTTAAGGTCATCGACCATGGTACGCAACATCTTCGGCTCGACGTTATCCAACTGCTTAACCAGCAGCTTAGCACCTTTCACATCAACAGTCTGACCAGACAGTGACGCGCTTTCCTGCGCCGCCTGCTGATCTTTCACCTGCTGCAGCTCTTTCTCAAGCAGGCGCGAACGTTCAATCAGGCCGCGAATCTTGTCGGTCACGCTGTTAACGTCACCTTTAACCAGCTGAGCCACGTCTTGCAGCAAATCGCTCTGCTGATGCAGCGCAGCAATTGCGTTGTCGCCGGTGATGGCTTCGATACGACGAATACCTGCCGCCGTGCCTGATTCGCTTTGAATGCGGAACAGGCCAATGTCGCCGGTACGGCTCGCGTGAATGCCACCACACAGCTCGGTTGAGAAGTCACCCATCGACAGCACGCGCACGTGGTCTTCGTACTTCTCGCCGAACAGCGCCATTGCGCCCTTACCTTTCGCGTCTTCGAGGGCCATGATGTTGGTCTCGATAGGCAGGTTACGGCGAATTTGGGCATTGACCAAATCTTCGACCTGGCGAATTTGCTCTGCTTTCATCGCTTCTGGATGAGAGAAGTCAAAACGTAGGTAGTGATCGTTAACCAGCGAGCCTTTCTGTGCAACGTGCGTGCCCAGAATTTGACGCAGCGCGGCGTGCAGCAAGTGAGTTGCAGAGTGGTTCAGACGGATGCGGTCACGACGAACAGCATCAACGTCGGCTTCTACGCTGTCGTTAACGCTAAGCTTACCGGCGCTCAGAACGCCCTGATGGCCGATTGCCTTACCGTATTTCTGCGTGTCGCTCACGGCGAACTCGCCAGCGGCAGTTTTCAATACGCCTTTATCGCCAACCTGACCCCCTGACTCGCCGTAGAATGGCGTATCGTCAAGAATGACAATCGCGCTTTCTCCGGCCTGAATCTCATCAACCTGCTGGCCGTTAACAAACAGCGCGACAACTTTTGACTGACGTTGCACGTGGTCGTAGCCCGAGAACTGGGTCGCGCCATCGACACGCACCATGCTGCTGTAGTCAGCGCTAAAGCCGCTGGCCTCGCGAGCACGGTTACGCTGAGCTTCCATTGCAGTTTCGAAGCCCGCTTCATCAATCTTCAGATTGCGTTCACGGCACACGTCGGCGGTTAAATCGACCGGGAAACCAAAAGTGTCATACAGGCGGAAGACGATTTCGCCTGCCAGCGTGTCACCTTTTAGTGCAGCCAGCTCGTCATCCAGCAGCGCCAAACCGCGCTCCAGAGTACGGGCAAACTGCTCTTCTTCAGTTTTCAGCAGTTGTTCAACGTTAGCCTGCTGTTTCGCAAGCTCTGCGCCTGCAGAACCCATGACCTGAATCAGTGGTGCCACCAGCTTATAGAAGAAGGCTTCTTTCGCGCCCAGCATGTTGCCATGACGCACCGCGCGGCGAATGATGCGACGCAGCACGTAACCACGACCTTCGTTTGAAGGGATCACGCCATCCGCTATCAGGAATGCACACGAGCGGATGTGGTCGGCAATAACACGCAGCGATTTATTGTTCAGATCGGTCGCGCCGGTCACGTTCGCTACGGCGGTGATCAGTGTCTGGAACAGATCGATGTCGTAGTTGGAGTTGACGTGTTGCAGCACGGCGGTAATACGCTCAAGACCCATTCCGGTATCAACCGACGGTTTCGGCAGTGGCAGCATTGTGCCATCGGCCTGACGGTTGAACTGCATGAAGACTAAGTTCCAGATCTCGATGTAGCGATCGCCGTCTTCTTCCGGGCTGCCCGGAGGTCCGCCCCAGATGTGGTCGCCGTGATCGAAGAAGATTTCGGAGCACGGGCCGCAAGGACCGGTATCGCCCATCTGCCAGAAGTTGTCGGAAGCGTACTGCGCGCCCTTGTTGTCACCGATGCGAATAATGCGCTCTTTCGGCACGCCAATCTGGTTTTCCCAGATATCGAAGGCTTCGTCATCAGTGGCATAAACGGTAACCCAGAGTTTTTCTTTCGGCAGGTTAAACCAGTTTTCACCGGTCAACAGCTCCCAGGCAAACTTGATGGCGTCTTCTTTAAAGTAGTCACCAAAGCTAAAGTTACCCAGCATCTCGAAGAAGGTGTGGTGACGCGCGGTATAACCAACGTTTTCAAGGTCGTTGTGTTTGCCACCGGCGCGCACGCAGCGCTGTGACGTGGTCGCGCGCTGATAATCGCGGTCGTCCATGCCAAGGAAAACGTCTTTGAACTGGTTCATCCCGGCATTGGTAAACATCAATGTCGGATCGTTGGTAGGGATCAGTGAGCTGCTGTCGACAACAGTGTGTCCCTTACTATGGAAGAAATCGAGAAACGCTTGACGGATCTCAGCGGTGCTCTTGCTCATAAATGTCCCGGAATAAGGCTAAAAGGTCGGCCCGTGAGCAAGATTAGCGTGATTACGTCCAGCTTACTTTGTCGCTCACGAACAAAAAGTGGGGATAAGATAAAATTTCTTCGCTGGGAAGTAAAATCCAGTATGCGTTCAATCCTCAAAATCACGATAAATAGACTGAATTTCTTCCTGGAAAAAACCGCGATAGAGCAAATAACGCAAAACTTTCGATTTTTCCTTCCATTCCGTTGGCAAAGGCTGACCGAATTTATGCGTCGCCAATTCATAGGCTTTAGTACACCAGTCTACTTCCGCATTTTCTAACGCTTCGGCAATGACTTCTTTATCGACACCCTTTTGCGTCAATTCAGAGCGAATACGCTGAGCGCCTAATCCTCGATTACTGCGACCGGAAATATAACGCGCGGCAAATTTGGCGTCGTCGAGCCAACCATGTTCGTAGCAGTAGGCGATGACCTGCTCGACCTGTTCCGGGCAGATCTCTTCCGGCTCTTTAGGTGTGGCGGGCTTGCGTGCTTCCTGATTTTGACGAGCTTTATAGGATGAAGGTCGGCTGAAAGGCTGCGGTGGGGTGAGCAGTTTGCGGCGCAGCTCGGCTTCACCGTGATCGCGTTGACCCAATAAACGCATCGCGCGAGCAATCAGATTATTAAGTTTCTTTGCACGATCGTCTTCAGTGGTCGAAAACAGCGAGGAAGGTGCATCGTACTGTTCGTTGTCCTGCGTCATGCCTGTTTCCTTTTCCTTAAAATGCAAAAAAACAGCCGGATAAAGGGCTGTTTTTTTGAGGGGGACAAGCTTGTAAACCTGCCGGTAAAACATGGCTACCGGCGGGCTTGGCGTAGAGGATTAAAACTCTTCGCTGGTCTCAGCATTGTCATCCAGATTTTCGGCAGTCACGGCGGCGCTAAGCTCACCGGTGCCGCTCAACAGCATATCTCTGAGTTTCTTGTCGATTTCAGCGGCCACTTTCGGGTTTTCTTTCAGGAAGTTACTGGCATTCGCCTTACCCTGACCGATTTTGTCGCCGTTGTAGCTGTACCATGCACCGGCTTTCTCGATCAGTTTGTGCTTAACGCCCAAATCGACCAGCTCGCCATTGATGTTGATACCTTCACCGTACATGATCTGGAATTCAGCCTGCTTAAACGGTGCAGCAATTTTGTTTTTCACAACTTTAACGCGCGTTTCGCTACCGACCACGACATCGCCGTCTTTGATTGCGCCGATACGACGGATATCAAGACGTACAGAGGCGTAGAACTTCAGTGCGTTACCGCCGGTAGTGGTTTCCGGGTTACCGAACATCACACCGATTTTCATACGGATCTGGTTGATGAAGATAAGCAGCGTGTTGGCGTTTTTCAGGTTACCGGCCAGCTTACGCATCGCCTGGCTCATCATACGTGCCGCGAGGCCCATGTGAGAGTCACCAATTTCGCCTTCAATTTCTGCTTTCGGCGTCAGTGCTGCAACGGAGTCGACGATGATAACGTCAACCGCGCCTGAACGAGTCAGGGCATCACAGATTTCCAACGCTTGCTCACCGGTGTCCGGCTGCGAACACAGCAGGTTGTCGATGTCTACGCCGAGTTTCTTGGCATAGATTGGGTCGAGCGCGTGCTCGGCATCGATAAACGCACAGGTTTTACCTTCGCGCTGCGCGGCAGCAATAACCTGCAGCGTCAGGGTGGTTTTACCTGAAGATTCCGGTCCGTAAATTTCGACGATACGGCCCATAGGCAAGCCGCCTGCGCCCAACGCGATATCCAGAGACAGAGAGCCGGTGGAGATCGTTTCAACATCCATGGAGCGATCTTCGCCAAGGCGCATGATGGAGCCTTTACCGAATTGCTTTTCAATCTGGCCCAGTGCCGCAGCTAACGCCTTTTGCTTGTTCTCATCAATAGCCATTTTTACTCCTTCGCGTAACGCCGATGTGTGTCACCACACGCCTTTGTCACTGAATGTTGTTGTTTGGATGCACAGTACACATACAGGTAATTGACAGTAATTATACTGTATACGCATACAGTATCAAGTCTATTTTACTAAAAATTCGTCGAGAAGCGTTTGCAGCGCAAATACAGCGGCTTGCAGGCGAACGGCTTCACGGTCACCGGAAAAAACCTGTTTGCAGGCATAGATGCGCCCGTCGTTGTTGGCAAAGCCGAACCAGACGGTGCCCACCGGTTTTGCTTCACTGCCGCCATCTGGACCCGCAATACCGCTGATAGACACGGCAAGATTCGCTCCGGCGGCATAGCGGGCACCGCGCGCCATTTCACGCACGACTTCTTCACTGACGGCGCCAAACTCTTTTAACGTTGAGTCGGAAACATCCAGCAGTTCGCGCTTTGCCGCATTGCTATAAGTGACAAAACCGCGGTCAAACCAGGCAGAGCTGCCGGCAACATCGGTAATGGCTTTTGCTACCCAGCCACCCGTGCAGGATTCGGCGCAGGTGACCCACAGGTCGCGCGCTTTCAGGGCCGCGCCCACCTCAATACTGAGCTGATGCAATTTTTTTTCGGTCATGGATTCTTCCGCAACGTAGGATCAACTCAGGCAATGTTAGCACTTCCTGAGCGAGATTCACTCTCCTCGACAACAATCTTCGAGGCATCGCCAGAACATAAGCAACACCCTCAACGCGCTAACAATATTCTTTCGATACGTCTCTCAAATGGGGACGATAATCGGCAAAATCAAGCCTGAAGGCCTGTTGAATTCTGTGCTGTTATGAGATGTTGGCGAGGTAAATCTGGATAGCTGAAAGTGATGCAGAAAAGTGGGCAAAAAAATGGCGGCTCAATCTTATGGCCGCCATCTTTAATTATCGTATTAAGGTGCAGGTGCAATTAATGCTGAGGTTTACTTAACCCTATTTACCTAACGCTAAGAACCTACTTAACGTTAAGAATTTACTTAACGCTAAAAGACCGTTAAAGGCCGGTGCGCGCCTGCTTGACCGCCAGACCCAGCTGCCACACGGCCATCGCATATTGCGTGCTGTGGTTGTAGCGAGTAATCGCATAGAAGTTTGGCAAGCCATACCAATATTGATAACTGGTGCCCATATCGAGACGCAACAGGCTGGCCTGCTGATATCCGCCAAGCGAGCCGAGCGGCATCAAGCCTGCCGAAGAGAGCGTGGAAACCGAATATTTGGTCTGATAGCCGTTTTCGAGACCCGGCGCCTGACCGCTTGCCTGAACCGCCACCGGCTCGCCACTCGCCCAGCCATTGCCCTGGAAGTAATGCGCGACGCTGCCGATAGCGTCAATCGGATCCCACAGGTTAACGTGTCCGTCGCCATCGAAATCAACGGCATACTGTTTGAACGCCGAAGGCATGAATTGGCCGTAACCCATCGCGCCCGCAAAGGAACCACGCAATGCCAGTGGATCGTCATTTTCAGCACGAGACATCAGCAGGAAGGTTTCCAGTTCGCTGGCAAAATAGTCGGCGCGACGTGGATAATCAAAGGCCAGCGTTGCTAGCGCGTCGATAATGCGCGTTTTACCCATCACCCTGCCCCAACGCGTTTCAACGCCAATGATGCCCACGATAATTTCCGGTGGCACGCCGTATTGCTGATAAGCACGCTGCAACGCGTCTTGATATTGATCCCAGAACAGCACGCCGTTCTGCACGTTATCCGGCGTAATGAATTTGGCGCGATAGCGAACCCAGGCACCATAAGGTCCTGAAGGCGGTTGCCCGGTCGGGGCTTGTCTATCCATCAGGCGCAACACCCAGTCCAGCCTTTTAGCCTGACTCAGCGTGTTGTGCAACTGCTCGCGATCAAAACCGTGCACGCGCACCATCTTGTCGATAAAGGCATTGGCAGCGGTATTATTCGAAAAATCACCGCTCGCAAAGAAAGCATTTTGGTTTTGCGCCGGAGGAGGAAGTAAAAAACCGCCGGTAGGCACATTTTGACTGTTTTTAGGCGTACTGCTACATGCGGAAAGCAGGACAACCAGAGGCAGAAGGGTAGTCAAATAACGCATCAGATATCCGTATGGCAATACAAAAAATTGGATCGACATGTTAATGCATTGTTCAAGGCGAACGAAAGGAATGTTTAGAAAAATTCAATTAATAGGCAGGGTTCAAGACGCAAAAAAAGAGAGCGGCGTAATGCACTGGCTCTCTTTTTATTCACATCATGCCGCACAAAAGTCTTAGTTTTTCTTCACAAATTCGGATTTCAGCTTCATCGGCCCAAAACCGTCGATCTTGCAGTCAATGTTATGATCGCCTTCGACTAAACGAATACTTTTAACTTTGGTGCCTATTTTGAGCGGCGTTGAACTGCCTTTGACTTTGAGATCTTTGATTACCGTCACCGAATCCCCGTCGGCAAGCAGGTTACCGTTGGCATCCTTAACCACCAGCCCTTGCTCATCCGCCGCGGCATTTTCCGTGGCTGACCATTCATGCCCACATTCTGGGCAATTAAATTGTTCGCCATTTTGCCAGGTAAACTCGGAACTGCATTTTGGACAATGTGGTAATGGTTGCACGATAACCTCTTAAAATTATTAATAAAATAAGCTAAAACCCTGCCATCTAAAGACCACAAGGTTTGTCAGCCTATATAGTACCGCTTTACACGGGTTAAAAATACCGTGGCGGTTAAGTGGGAATTTCTTGCCAATTCCTCGAGGTGCATTCCAGTTTACGGGGTGTCAGTTTTCCCGTGCTTGGGCTACTATAGCGTCATAAAATTTAAGGGCTGGCGTCATAAAATTCAAAGGCTGGCGTCACAAAATTCAAGGGCTAGCATTACAGATCTCAGGAACTGGCAGCACAAGTTTTCAATGCTGAACCTGAGTATTAGCTCTCTGAATTCACGCAATTAATTCGATTTTCATGAGCGTCACGCCTGACGGAATTCAATGCAGCGCCCCACTCTTTCGACTGCCGGCCGACCTCATAAAAACATTACGTATAAACAAATAAGAAACCAAGCGCATGAGTAATAGCGATAATTTAGATTCCCACACCCCAATGATGCAGCAGTACCTGCGTTTGAAGGCGCAGAATCCTGAAATCCTGATGTTCTATCGGATGGGCGATTTTTACGAGCTGTTTTACGACGATGCCAAAAAGGCCTCGCAGCTTCTGGATATCTCACTGACCAAACGCGGCGCTTCTGCCGGCGAACCTATCCCGATGGCGGGCGTGCCCTATCATGCGGTTGAAGGCTATCTGGCCAAGCTGGTTCATCTCGGCGAGTCGGTGGCAATCTGTGAACAGGTCGGCGACCCTGCGCTGAGCAAAGGGCCGGTCGAACGTAAAGTCGTGCGTATTGTTACGCCCGGCACCGTCAGTGACGAAGCGCTGCTCAGCGAACGTCAGGACAATCTGCTGGCGGCGATTTGGCAAGATGCCCGCGGGTTTGGTTACGCCACGCTAGATATCAGCTCGGGCCGTTTCCGCGTCGCGCAGCCTTCCGACCTCGAAACCATGGCCGCCGAAATTCAGCGCACCAATCCGGCCGAGTTGCTCTATCCCGAAACCTTCGAGACGATGTCATTAATCGACGGCCGTCGCGGCCTGCGTCGTCGCCCTATCTGGGAGTTTGAGCTCGAAACTGCGCGCCAGCAGCTGAACCTGCAATTTGGCACCCGCGACCTCAGCGGTTTCGGCGTCGAGCAGGCTACGCAGGCGTTGCGCGCCGCAGGTTGTCTGCTGCAATACGTGAAAGATACGCAACGCACCTCGCTGCCGCACATTCGTGGTGTGACGATGGAGCGCCAGCAGGACGGCATTATTATGGATGCCGCAACGCGCCGTAATCTCGAGCTGACGCAGAATCTTGCCGGTGGAATCGAAAACACGCTGGCGGCCATTCTCGACCACAGTGTGACGCCGATGGGCAGCCGCATGCTTAAACGCTGGATCCACATGCCCACCCGCGACTTCAGCGTGTTGGGCCATCGCCAGCAGGCCGTCGGTGCGCTACAAGATTTAACCGCCGAATTGCAGCCGGTGCTGCGTCAGGTGGGTGACCTCGAGCGTATTCTGGCTAGACTTGCGCTGCGCAGCGCCCGTCCGCGTGACTTGGCCCGCATGCGCCATGCGCTGCAACAGCTGCCTGAAATCCGTGAGATTCTACAACCTGTCGACGTGCCGCATATTCAAACGCTGGTGCAACAGGCGGGCGAGTTTGACGAGCTGATTGCCCTGCTCGAACACGCGATTATTGAGGCGCCGCCGGTGCTGGTTCGCGACGGCGGCGTGATTGCGCCTGGCTACAATGCCGAGCTGGACGAATGGCGCGCGCTGGCCGATGGCGCCACCGACTACCTCGATCGTCTCGAGATCCGCGAGCGTGAAAAGCTGGGCCTCGACACCTTGAAGGTTGGTTTTAACGGCGTTCACGGTTATTACATTCAGATTAGCCGTGGGCAAAGTCATCTCGCGCCAATCCATTACGTTCGTCGTCAGACGTTGAAAAACGCCGAGCGCTATATTATTCCCGAGTTGAAAGAGTATGAAGACAAGGTTCTGACCTCAAAAGGCAAAGCCCTGTCGCTCGAAAAAGCGCTGTATGAAGAGCTGTTTGATTTGCTGATGCCGCACCTGTCGGCGTTGCAGCTGAGCGCAGCGGCGCTGGCCGAAATCGACGTGCTGAACAACTTTGCCGAGCGCGCCTACACCATGAATTATTGCTGTCCGATGCTGAGCGAAAAGCCGGGCATTAATATTGTGGGCGGTCGCCATCCGGTGGTCGAACAGGTGCTGCGAGAGCCGTTTATTTCCAACCCGCTCGCCATGTCGCCACAGCGCAGAATGCTGATTATTACCGGCCCGAACATGGGCGGTAAGAGTACTTATATGCGTCAGGCGGCGCTAATTACGCTGATGGCGCACATTGGCAGCTACGTGCCGGCGGATCAGGCAACGCTCGGCCCTATCGATCGTATCTTTACGCGCGTCGGCGCAGCAGACGATCTCGCTTCTGGTCGCTCCACCTTTATGGTTGAAATGACCGAAACGGCCAATATTCTGCATAACGCCACTGAAAACAGTCTGGTGCTGATGGACGAAATTGGCCGTGGCACCTCAACCTACGACGGTCTGTCGCTGGCGTGGGCCTGCGCCGAGAATCTTGCCAGTCGAATCAAGGCGATGACGCTGTTTGCTACCCACTATTTCGAGCTGACTACGCTGCCCGAGAAAATGGAAGGCACGGTAAACGTTCACCTCGATGCCATTGAGCACGGCGATACGATTGCCTTTATGCACAGCGTGCAGGAAGGCGCGGCGAGTAAAAGTTACGGGTTGGCGGTTGCTGCATTGGCGGGCGTGCCGAGAGAAGTTATCAAACGTGCGCGACAGAAGCTTAAAGAGCTGGAAACCCTGTCGAACAACGCGGCGGCGAGTAAAGTTGATGGTCCACAGCTGCCGTTGCTAAGCGAAGAAACCTCGCCTGCGGTTGAAGCACTCGAAGCACTGGATGCCGATTCGTTGTCGCCACGACAGGCGCTGGAATGGATTTACCGCCTTAAGGCGATGGTTTAATTAAAGAAAGTTACCAATGACTTAACGCCATGGTCTCGTCGAGATCATGGTTTCATTGTAATTGAGTGAATGAATAATTGATTTTGTGTTGTGTACAATACAATTGAACGTAATAAAAAAGGTGGGCATATGCCCACCTTTTTTGTTTGTTTCGATAACTATCGGAATGACGAAGATCCGTGCAAAACTTGCCTTCGTCGTTCCGATCTCTATTGAAGATTAGTTATTCACGAAACAACGCTTCAATGCTCAGACCTTGTCCCTGCAGGATTTCTCGCAGGCGACGCAAGCCTTCAACCTGAATTTGACGAACACGTTCACGCGTAAGACCGATTTCGCGGCCAACGTCCTCAAGGGTTGCTGCTTCGTAACCTAAAAGGCCGAAACGACGCGCCAGGACTTCACGCTGCTTGGCATTCAACTCGAACAACCACTTAACGATGCTGTGTTTCATGTCATCGTCTTGGGTGGTGTCTTCCGGACCATTCTCTTTTTCATCGGCCAGAATATCTAACAGCGCTTTCTCGGAGTCACCGCCCAATGGGGTGTCAACAGAGGTAATTCGCTCATTCAGGCGCAACATACGACTTACGTCGTGGACCGGCTTATCGAGCTGCTCTGCAATTTCTTCAGCACTTGGCTCGTGATCGAGCTTGTGTGCCAATTCACGTGCAGTACGCAGGTAAACGTTCAATTCTTTAACAATGTGAATCGGCAAACGAATAGTACGGGTTTGGTTCATGATAGCCCGTTCAATCGTCTGGCGAATCCACCAGGTTGCGTAGGTGGAAAATCTAAAGCCGCGCTCAGGGTCAAATTTTTCGACTGCACGGATCAGGCCGAGGTTACCCTCTTCAATCAGATCCAGCAGTGCCAGGCCGCGGTTACTGTAGCGGCGGGCAATTTTAACTACCAGACGCAGGTTACTTTCAATCATGCGGCGACGAGACGGAACATCTCCACGCAGTGCACGTCGAGCAAAAAAGACTTCTTCTTCTGCTGTTAACAGAGGCGAATAACCGATTTCACCAAGGTACAGTTGAGTTGCATCCAGCACTCTTTGGCTTACAGCCTGCGACAATAACTCTTCTTCTGCTTCAGAAGCGTCGTTGTCAACAGACTCCTCGACGGTGACTTTCTCTTCGTCAAAGGCTTCAGCGCTGTTCTCGTCGAAATCTACATCATCATGTAACTCGTTAATTTTCAGCGTATTCTGATTCATAAGCTGCTCCTACCCGTGGTCCCAAGAGCAGAATCGGTGACTCTGCTCGGCTTATCGCTGCGGAAGATAACGCAGCGGGTTTACGGATTTCCCCTTGTAACGAATTTCAAAATGTAATCTTACTGAACTGGTTCCGGTGCTACCCATGGTCGCTATTTTTTGTCCCGCCTGCACTTCTTGTTGTTCCCGGACCAGCATTGAATCGTTGTGTGCATAGGCGCTCAAGTAATCATCATTATGTTTAATGATGATCAGGTTACCGTAACCCCGCAGTGCATTACCGGCATAAACGACGCGACCACTTGCGGTAGCCAAGACGGCCTGTCCGCGCGAGCCCGCGATATCGATGCCTTTATTTCCCCCTTCGGAAGCTGAGAAATTATCGATAATTTTGCCGTCAGTTGGCCATCTCCAAGAGGAAATAGGGCCGCCATTATTGGTAGTGGTTGCGACGACAGTACTAGGGGCGGTAACCGGTGCTGTTGTTGTCGTGACAACGCCAGCAGTAGGCAACATCTTACCTACATTTGGTTTACTTGAACTTTCAGAATACGTGGTAGTTGGTTGAGATGCAACCACTGTACCCTGCATCATTCCGCTCGACGGCGCTTTCGGCACGCCGCCGCGGGTGGCGTCGGTGCTGGCTAACATTCCACCAGAGCTCGCCGTTTGCGATACGTTGTTGATCTGAATCGATTGTCCGACTTCAAGACCGTAAGGTTCAGCGATATTATTGCGCGCGGCAAGGTCTCGGAAGTCGTTACCGGTAATCCAGGCAATATAGAAAAGTGTGTCGCCGCGCTTAACTTTATAGGTGCTGCCGTTGTAGCTGCCCTTGGGGATACTGTTGTAACTACGGTTATAAACGATGTGTCCCTGAGCGTTGATCATTGGGGCATTATCGCTAGAATTCGGAGTAATCTGACCCCCTGAAGGGCGTGTCAGCATGCCTCCGCCGCCATTAACGCTGCTTATTGGCGCAGTAGTCGAGGCATTATTGGAGCATCCCGCGAGCCAGGCGCCAACAAATGTACATACCGCGAGGCGGCTAAAGGTCTTGATTTGGCTTCCGGTGCTCATAACTCCCCCATGACGGCAATATCAGAATCTATCGCGGCTCAGGCCAGACGCGGTCTGGCTTGACAGTAAAATCGGCTGTCGACAAAACACAGCATGGTAATGTGCTGAGTACGCGGTTTTGGCCTGATGGCGATAGTTTAAAAAACTGTGGCAGTAAAAAACTGTAGTGAATGCTATCAACAACGCAACGTTATCACCATAAATCAGTTGTATTTAATTTTTAAGGATTTAATGTCCGAACGCGCGAAATACGGGTCTTTAGGCAAGCTCGCCTTTGACTAAAGGAACGAAACGCACGGCTTCGATATTCTCGATGATAAAGTCTTTGCCACGTCGTTGAATACGTTGCAAAGTCTGATTTTGCTCGCCGACGGGCAAGACCAGCACGCCGCCTTCTGCGAGCTGGGCGAGTAAAGCCTGAGGGATTTCGGGGGGTGCGGCGGTAACAATAATCGCGTCAAAAGGGCCACGAGACGGCCACCCTTCCCATCCGTCGCCGTGACGAGTAGAGACGTTGTGCAAATCCAGCTGTTTCAGGCGGCGTTTTGCCTGCCATTGCAGCCCTTTAATGCGCTCGACCGAGAAGATGTGCTCGACCAGATGCGCCAGAATCGCTGTCTGATAACCTGAACCCGTGCCAATTTCCAGCACGCGAGACTGCGGATTCAACTGCAACAGCTCGGTCATGCGCGCCACGATATAAGGCTGCGAAATGGTCTGGCCGAGGCCGATAGGTAACGCCGTGTTTTCATAAGCCTGATGCTGGAAAGCCTCGTCGACAAAGCGTTCGCGCGGCACGGTTTCAATCGCGTGCAGCAGCTTCTCATCCGAGATGCCCTGTTTTTTAAGCTGCTCCAGCAGGTTGTACATCGGCTTAATCACCATGCCCGTTCACCTCGGCTTTGGCTAACCACGAACTCACGATATCCTGCGCGGCGTAAGCCGTTAAATCAACGTGCAGAGGCGTAATCGAAACGTAGCCCTGCGCCACGGCGGCAAAATCGGTATCCGGCGCGACATCAAACTTTTCGCCCGGCGGGCCAATCCAGTACATGTCATGGCCGCGCGGATCCTGCTGACGAAAGACTTTATCGGCGGGATGACGGCTTCCGCAGCGCGTAACCCGGATGCCTTTAATCTCTTCCAGCGGCAAATCAGGCACATTCACATTCAAAATACGGCCGGTACGCAGCGGCTCATTTGCCAGCATGCGCAGCAGACGGCAGGTGATCGCCGCCGCCGTGGCGTAATGTTGATGCCCGTCCAGCGAGACGGCCAGCGCGGGATAACCTAAATGCCGCCCTTCCATCGCCGCCGCCACGGTGCCGGAGTAAATAACATCGTCGCCGAGATTTGGCCCGGCGTTAATGCCCGACACCACGACGTCGGGCCGCGGACTCATCAACGAATTCACGCCGAGATAAACGCAGTCGGTTGGCGTGCCGTTGATAACCGCCGTGTCGCCGTTGGGATAAGTGTGTACCCGCAGAGGTGAATCCAGCGTCAGGGCATTGGACGCGCCGCTGCGATTGCGGTCAGGCGCGACCAGCGTCACGTCGGCAAATTCGCGCAGCGCGGCCGCCAGCGTTTGAATGCCGGGTGCCGTTACGCCATCGTCATTACTCAACAATATCCGTATCAAAGGTGTCATGCCTCTTACTTATCGGGTCTGGCTTGTCGTGATGAGACACTCATGTCAACAGGCCGCAACGGGCGATTACTCGCTAATGTCGGCGTCGCCCGCTTCCTGTCCCATCAGTTCGCGCACCAGGCTGGTGGCAAAACTGCCTGCCGGCAGCCAGAATTTCAGCTCCAGCGTGGTGGCGTCGATTGCGTGCCACGCAAGATCTTGCGGATGCAGCATGATCGCGCGCCGCGCAGGGTCTACACGTTCGCGTTTAAGCAGCGACAGGAGATCGGTTTGCTCAGCAATACAGCTTAGCTCAAATTCTTCGGCGGCTAGCTGCGAGCCCAGCGGGCCATCGCCCGGCAGCGGTGCGGTAATCAGCAGTTCGCCCTGCGCCACGCGCGCCTGCACCGACTCTAGCTCCTCTTCTTTGGCCACAAACCAGCTGCCGCGTCCGCTAAGCTGTAACGCATCGCCGAGCAGCGCTTCGCCCATGAGATTTTTGGCAAGACGTTCACTGGCAACGATATTAAACAGCGCGCTGCGGCTGGCAGAAAGATAGAAGCTGCGTTTCGGACGTTCTTTAACGCGGATTTCATCACGCGCCCAACGCGCGGCCTGCACCAGATTATTGCCGCCGCGACCAAAGCGCTGCACGCCAAAATAGTTCGGCACGCCCTGCGTTTTAATCTGTTCCAGTCGCTGCTGCATATCGGCCAAGTGGGTCAGATTACGCAACACTAACGTAAAGCGGTTGCCTTTCAGCGTGCCGATGCGCATTTTCTTGAGGTGTCGCGCAAAACGCACGATTTCGCAGCCTTCAAGCTGGAAATTGGCCAGATCCGGATTTTCTTTGCCCGGCAGATGCACACAAAACCACTGTTCGGTTACCGCGTGGCGATCTTTCAACCCGGCGTAACTTACCGAACGCGGATGCACGCCCGCGAAGCGCGCCAGCTGCTCGGCCACAAACTGCGTGTTGCAGCCGGTTTTACGGATGCGCACCAGCAGATGTTCGCCCTCGCCGTCAGGTTCAAAGCCGAGATCTTCTTCAACGATGAAATCTTCTGCATTGGCTTTCAGCGTGCCGTTAGAAACCGGCTTGCCGTACAGCCAGGTCAGATTATTCATATCCACGGCTTAATCCTTGATTAACAAGGCAACGGCTTCGCACGCGATGCCTTCACCACGGCCAGTAAAGCCCAGTTTCTCGGTGGTGGTCGCTTTCACATTGACGTCGTCCATGTGACAGCCCAGATCTTCGGCGATAAACACGCGCATCTGTGGAATATGCGGCAGCATTTTAGGCGCCTGCGCAATGATGGTGATGTCGAGATTGCCGAGACGATAGCCTTTGGCCTGAATCTGGCGATAGGCTTCGCGCAGCAGCTCGCGGCTGTCGGCACCTTTATAGGCGGGATCGGTGTCGGGAAACAGTTTGCCGATATCGCCCAGCGCCGCCGCGCCAAGCAGCGCGTCGGTGGCCGCGTGCAGCGCCACGTCGCCGTCGGAGTGCGCCAACAATCCTTTGTCGAAAGGAATGCGCACGCCGCCGATCACCAGAGGGCCTTCGCCACCAAATTTATGAACATCAAAACCGTGACCGATACGCATCATGCGCTCTCCTCTTGGTGCAACTGAGTTAAAAAGAATGCTGCCAGTGCCAGATCTTCTGGACGGGTAACTTTAATATTATCGGATCTTCCGGCCACCAGCTGCGGATGATAACCGCAATGCTCCAGCGCCGAGGCTTCGTCGGTGACCGTCGCGCCTTCATCCAGCGCGCGAATCAAACAGCTTTTGAGTAAATCCAGCGGGAAAAACTGCGGCGTCAGCGCGTGCCACAGGTCTTGTCTGTCAACCGTGTGGGCAATTTTTTCGATGCCCGGCTCGCCGCGTTTCATGGTGTCGCGCACGGGTGCCGCCAGAATACCGCCGACCTTGCTGGTTTCACTGATTGCCAGCAGGCGATTGAGATCGTCGAGATGCAAACAGGGCCGCGCCGCGTCGTGAACCAGTACCCAATCAGCCTCGCCGGCCTGTTTTAGGCCCGCCAGCACCGAATCGGCACGCTGAGCGCCGCCTATCACGACGTTAACGCGGGGATCGTTCGCCAGCGCAAGTTGCGCGAAGAAGCGGTCATGCGGGCCGATCGCGACAATCACCTGCCGCACTCGAGGGCTGCGTAACAGCGCGCCAATCGCGTACTCGAGCAGGGTTTTGCCCTCGATGGTCAAATACTGTTTGGGAATTTCGCTTTGCATGCGGCTGCCAATACCGGCGGCGGGTAACACCGCGACGATATCAGCCGGGGAAACGGCTGGATGACTCATGGATTATTATTGGTTCTTGCTTGCGTGGAATTTGAAGCCTGTGTGCGCTTGTTTTGGTCTGGCACAAGGCGATAGAAACTCTCGCCAGGCTTAATCATGCCTAGCTCGTTGCGTGCGCGTTCCTCAATCGCCTCCTGACCCCCGTTAAGGTCGTCTATCTCTGCGAAGAGTTGGTCGTTGCGTGATTTAAGCTTAACGTTGCTGCCCTGCTGGACCTCAACATCGTCGTTAACCCGCACGTAATCGTGAATACCGTTCTTACCCAACCACAGCGAATACTGTAGCCAGCCAAGTATAATCAATAATAACAGCGTTAATTTGCCCATTCCGCCCCCTGAAAAAGCCGCTCAATCATCCCACAACTTTCACAGTTACTCCACAGTGAAGGGGAAATTGACGCAGAGATTAGGAGTGTGGGTAGAAAATTGGCTGATTAGCCAGCAGAAAGGCAGGGTAAGCGCGGTTTTACCAGCCCGAAAGAAAGGAAAATATTGCCCAGAACAGGCAGATGACCGACAAACCGGTCAGCGGCAGCGTTTTCCATAGACTTCCGCCAAACAGCATGCTGAAGGCAATGCCGATTAAAACAGAAACAGGCAGCAGCGCGATAAAAAACGGCCAGGTATAAAGCAGGAAAAACAGCGTATTAGAGCCGTAAACCATAAACGGAATTGCAAACGCCAGCCAAAAGGAGACAAACCCCGTGCAGCCACCCAGCATCGAATAGGACGGTTCTTCCCTATCCTGCGGCTCTGGCTTCTTGCGGGTGAGGTCGATAAAGATCTGACTTAAGGTTTGCATGGCTCGACTCCTGTTCTCATGTCGCCAAGAGTTAGTGGCTGACAATGACGCCGCAGAGTCACAGATTCGGCGGCGTTTTGTCGGCTACATTCAGGAGTTGATGATACCTCTCTGGCGCAGCACGGCTAATAATTGCGGCACCAAATGTGTTACTAATTGTTCACCTTGCAGATGAACGTCAGCCTGCAACGGCGGCTCGTAAACCGAGTCGATGCCGGTGAAGTTTTTCAGCTCGCCCGCACGCGCTTTCTTATAGAGACCTTTCGGGTCACGCGCCTCGCAGATAGCCAGCGGCGTATCGACAAAAATCTCGATAAACTGCCCGTCATTCAACAGCTCACGCACCATGTCGCGCTCGGCACGATGCGGCGAGATAAAGGCGGTCAACACCACCTGACCGGCATCCACCATCAGCTTCGCCACTTCGCCGACGCGACGAATATTTTCACGGCGATCGTCATCGGAAAAACCCAGATCACGACACAAACCGTGTCTTACATTGTCACCATCTAGCAGATAAGTGCTGACGCCAAGGCTGAACAGCGCCTGCTCCAGCGCGCCCGCCACCGTCGATTTACCGGAGCCCGAAAGCCCCGTAAACCACAGCACCACGCCCTGATGCCCGTGCTGCGCTTCGCGATCCGTACGCGTTACGGCGTGCGGATGCCAGACGATATTTTCGTCCTGCTGCGCCATAGCTATTTGCCACCCAGCAGGTCGCGCGCGCCCCAATGCGGGAAGTGACGACGAACCAGCGCGTTGAATTCCAGCTCGAAATCGCTGTAAGCGCTTTTCTCCTGATAAACATCTTCCAGCGCTTCACGCACCAGACCCGCGCCGACGGTCACGTTAGAGAGGCGATCGATAAAGATCATTCCGCCCGTTACCGCGTTTTCCTGATAGTTATCAAGCACCAGTGGCTCATCGAAGGCCAGCTCGACCAAACCGATGCCGTTGAGCGGCAGGCTGTCGACCACGCGCTGCGTCAGCGAGTTGATTTCAACCTGATACTCGATGTTTTCAACGCGCGCGCGCGATTTCTTGCCGCCCACCTTGATGTCATAACTTTGCCCGACGCTCAACGGCTGCTCGGCCATCCACACCACATCAACCTTGGCGTTTTGCACCGGCTTGAGGGTTTCGTTGATGTCGACCAGCGTGTCGCCACGGCTGATATCGACTTCGGTGTCCAGCACCAGCGTAATCGCTTCACCGGCCCAGGCTTCCTGCAGGTCGCCGTCGAAAGTAACGATGCGCGCCACCGTTGACTCCACGCCCGACGGTAACACCTTGATTTTCTGACCAACGCGTACGGAACCCGAGGCCAGCGTACCGGCATAACCGCGGAAATCGAGGTTTGGACGGTTAACGTATTGCACCGGGAAACGCATCGGCTGCTGCTCGCGGATATTAATCACGTTGACGGTTTCGAGCACGTCGAGCAGCGTCGGCCCGTGATACCACGGCATTTTCTGGCTTTCGGTGGCAACGTTGTCACCTTCGAGAGCAGAAAGCGGCACGAATTTGATATCCAAGTCAGTCGGCAGCTGCTCGGCGAAAGTCAGGTAATCCTGACGGAACTGCTCAAACACCTCTTCGCTGTAATCGACCAGATCCATCTTGTTCACCGCCACCACCAGATGACGAATGCCCAGCAGCGTAGCGATAAAACTGTGACGGCGGGTCTGGTCGAGCACGCCTTTACGCGCGTCGATCAGCAAAATAGCCAAATCACAGGTCGACGCGCCGGTCGCCATATTGCGGGTGTACTGCTCGTGTCCCGGCGTATCGGCGATGATAAACTTGCGTTTTTCAGTCGAGAAATAGCGATAGGCCACGTCGATGGTGATGCCCTGCTCGCGCTCGGCCTGCAAACCGTCAACCAGCAGCGCGAGGTCAACTTTTTCGCCCTGCGTGCCGTGACGTTTGCTGTCGTTATGCAGCGAAGAGAGCTGATCTTCATAAATCTGACGGGTATCGTGCAGCAGACGGCCAATCAGCGTACTTTTGCCATCGTCAACGCTGCCGCAGGTCAGAAAGCGCAGCAGACTTTTGTGCTGTTGTGCGTGCAGGTAAGCTTCGACGCCACCCTGCTCGGCGATTTGTTGTGCAATTGCGTTATTCATTGTCCGTGCTCCTTAGAAATACCCTTGACGCTTTTTAAGCTCCATCGAACCTGCCTGATCGCGGTCGATAGCGCGGCCCTGACGCTCGCTGGTGGTGGAAATCAGCATCTCTTCGATGATTTCCGGCAGCGTTTGCGCTTCAGACTCCACTGCGCCGGTCAGCGGCCAGCAGCCGAGGGTACGGAATCGCACCATTTTTTCTTCGATTGTTTCGCCCGGTTGCAGGTCGATGCGCTCGTCGTCGATCATCATCAGCATGCCGTCGCGCTCAAGCACTGGACGCGGCGCGGCGAGGTAAAGCGGAACAATCTCGATATTTTCCAGATAGATATATTGCCAGATATCCAGCTCGGTCCAGTTGGAGAGCGGGAACACGCGGATGCTTTCACCCTTGTTAATCTGGCCGTTGTAGTTGTGCCACAGCTCAGGACGCTGGTTTTTTGGATCCCAGCGGTGGAAGCGATCGCGGAACGAATAAATACGCTCTTTGGCACGGGATTTCTCTTCGTCACGACGCGCGCCGCCGAAGGCCGCATCAAAACCGTATTTGTTCAGCGCCTGCTTCAGCCCCTCGGTTTTCATGATGTCAGTGTGCTTGGCGCTGCCGTGAACGAATGGGTTAATGCCCATCGCCACGCCTTCCGGATTTTTATGCACCAGCAATTCGAAGCCGTAATTCTTGGCGGTGCGATCGCGGAATTCGTACATCTCCTTGAATTTCCAGCCAGTATCAACGTGCAGCAGCGGGAAAGGCAGCGTGCCCGGGAAGAACGCCTTGCGCGCCAGATGCAGCATCACGGAGGAGTCTTTGCCGATGGAGTACATCATCACCGGGTTGGCGAATTCAGCCGCAACCTCGCGGATGATATGGATGCTTTCCGCCTCCAGCTGTCGTAAGTGGGTCAGTCGTTTTTCGTCCATATCAGATCCTTAAGCCAAATTCACGACCGTCGGGCGTTGTGCGCCGGCAGTCTCTGGATGATGCCCAAACCAGGCGAGTTTATGATGAAGTTCTGCCACCTCACCGATCACCAGCAGGGCCGGAGACGGCGCCTGATGGGCTAATTGTTCAAGATTTTGTAACGTGCCGACGCGAACCTGCTGGTCGTGACGCGTCCCGCGCGAAATCACCGCTACCGGCGTCTCGGGCGAACGGCCGTGAGAAATCAGCTGGTGACTTATTTCGGCGGCTTTCATCGCGCCCATGTAAATCGCCAGCGTTTGCTGACCGCGTGCCAGTTCGGACCACTGCAAACCGTCGCCGTCGGTGCGAATCTGGCCGGTGATAAACATCACGCTCTGCGCGCGCTCGCGGTGAGTCAGCGGAATACCGGCATAGGCCGTTGCCCCCGCCGCTGCCGTAATACCCGGCACCACCTGGAAAGGAATACCGGCCGCCGCGACCACTTCAAGCTCTTCGCCGCCGCGACCAAAGATAAACGGATCACCGCCTTTCAGCCTGACCACTTTTTTGCCCTGCGACGCCAGCTCGACCAGCAGACGGTTGGTCTCTTCCTGCATCACCAGATGATTTCCGGCGCGCTTGCCGACGCAGATTTTCTCGGCGTCGCGGCGCACCAGATCCAGCACTTCATCGCTGACCAGATAATCGTAGAGCACCACATCGGCCTGCTGCATAACCTGCAAACCGCGCAGCGTCAGCAAACCGACGTCGCCGGGACCCGCCCCAACCAACGTCACCAGACCGCGATGCGTCGCGTCGTCCGGTGCATCCATTAGCTGTTGTAACGACTTTTCTGCCTCATCAAACTGCCCCCCAGCGGTTAATGAAGCAAAATTGCCGTCAAAGGCCTGTTCCCAGAAACGTCGGCGGGCCGACATCGAGTTAAAACGCTGCTTGACGCGCTCGCGCCAGCTGCCGGCAATTTCTGCCATTTTACCGAGGCTCGCCGGAAGCAGCGTTTCGAGTTTTTCGCGCAGCATTCTCGCCAGCACGGGCGCAGTGCCGCTGGACGAAATGGCGACCACAATAGGTGAACGGTCGACGATCGACGGGAAGATAAACGAGCACTTTGGCTGGTCGTCGACCACGTTAGCCAGCACGCGGCGCTCGTTGGCGTCATCATAAACCTGCGCGTTGAGCACGGTGTCGTCGGTCGCCGCAATCACCAGAAAGACGTCGTCGAGCTGATCGGCGTGATACGCCGTCGCCAGCCAGTGAATGGCCGCCGTCTGGTGCAGATGTTCAACCTCTGAAGAGAGCGATTGCGACACTACTCGTACTTCCGCGCCTGCACGCAGCAGCAGATCAATTTTGCGCGCAGCGATTTCGCCGCCGCCAACAACCAGTACCGGACGTTGTTTCAGGTCGGCAAATATAGGGAGATAGTCCACAACAACCTTTTTATGCTAAGCATATCGATAATATAACTATACGGCGTAGCCGCTAGCCGGATGAAATGACGAAATGGAATGATTAGTTCCAATATGGAATATAGGGCTTAAAAAACTTATTTTGAGAAAACGGTAAATTGTTTATTAGCCTGCTAAATCGCATACTGATACAAGACAAATAAAGAATGAAAAATAAGGATTTTTAGTATGCGTTCTCTTCGCCACGTGGTGCGTTCAGCCGTTCTTCTTGCGCTGAGCGGCCTTTGTGTGGGTAATGCCTTAGGTCAAACTGTTGATAATCTGCCGCTCGGCAAAATTGCAGAACAGCAAACTCGCCACATCGCGACCTATTTCCCAGGCCGGATGGCGGGCAGTCCGGCAGAGATTATTGCCGCGGACTATCTCAACCATACCTTCACCAAAATGGGTTATTCAAGCCGTTTACACCCGTTTGACGCGCAATTTCTCTATCGAAGTCAAAATACGGGTAGTCAACATACAGGTAGTCAACATACAGGTAGCCAAAATACCGGCACTCAAAGCCAGCAGCAGAACGTGCACAGCGTTCACGCGACCTCGGTGATTGCCGATAAAGCCGGTGACGCGCCGCAACAGATTGTGGTGATGGCGCATTTTGATACTTATCTGCCGCAAAGCGATGCCGATAGCGATCGCAATCTTGGCGGACTGACTCTACAGGGCGTTGATGATAATGCTTCGGGCGTGGGCGTGATGCTGGAACTTGCCCAACGAATGAGCACTATCAAAACGCATTACAGCCTGCGTTTCGTGGCGCTAAGCGCGCAGGAAGCCGGCGAGCAAGGCGCGAAGGATTATCTCGCCCAGCTGAGTCCGCTCGAGAAAAAACGCACGCTGCTGGTTATTAATCTTAATTCTCTTATTGTTGGCGATCGGTTGTACTTCAACAGTGGCGTAAACACCTCGTCGGTGGTGGCAAAACTTTCTCGCGATCGCGCGCTGGAAATTGCGCGCCGTCTGGGTATTGCCGCGACGCGCAGCCCCTCGGGCACCAGCTGTTGCGAAGGCCTGAAAGCGCTCGACAGCGAGCACATTCCGCTGCTGCTGGTTTCGGCCAGCGATTGGCGATTGGGCAAGAAAGATGGTCACCAACAGCGCGCGGTGAGCGCCCATTTCCCGAGCGGATCAAGCCGTCATCAGGGGCAAATCGACAACCTGCAATATCTCGATCGCTATTTGCCGGGCCATCTCGCCAAGCGCGAAAAAGAGAGCGTGCGAATCTTGCTGCCGCTGCTGAAAACGCTGGCTAATCCTCCGGCCAACGCCTAAAAACGTTATCGTGATAATGATAAAAAATCGGGATAACGATAGAAAATCGGGATAACGATAAAAAAACCGTCCTCGCTGAGTGAGCAGGGACGGTTTTATCAGGAAATCAGCCTTCGTGCAGTCCGCACTCGCGCTTGAGGCCGAAGAAACGGATCTCTTCTTCCGACATCCCCTCTTCCCATTTTTTGGTGGTGTGCGTGTCGCCCACCGACAGATAGCCCTGATCCCACAGCGGGTGATAGCTTAGCCCGTGCTGCTTCAGATACTGGAAGATCTGGCGGTTATCCCAATCGATAATCGGCAGGATTTTGAACACGCCGCGCTGCACCGCCAACACGGGCAGATTAGCGCGACTGCCAGACTGCTCGCGACGCAGGCCCGCAAACCAGGTCTGCGCCCCTAACGATTCGAGCGCGCGGTTCATCGGCTCAACCTTGTTAATCAGATTGTACTTTTCAATGCCCTCGACGCCCTGCTCCCACAGCTTGCCGTAACGCGCTTCCTGCCACGCCGCAGAGTGCTCGGCGCGATAAACCTTGAGGTTCAGGTCGAGCTGCTCGGTCAGTGAATCAATAAACTGATAGGTTTCAGGAAACAGGTAGCCGGTGTCGGTCAGAATCACCGGAATATCTGCCTTCTGGCGCGTAACCAGATGCAGACACACCGCCGCCTGAATGCCGAAGCTGGACGAAAGGGTAAATTCGCCCGGCAGGTTTTCCAGCGCCCAAATCACTCGCTCTTCAGCCGACAGTTTTTCCAGCTGGCCGTTGATTTCGGCCAGTGCCAACGCCTGCCCGGACTTGGGCAGCGCATTTAGTTCTGTAAGGGCTGTTGATCCTTTGAAGGAAAGTGCCGTCATAACGCCTCCTGTTATTCCCAGAAATCGCGCGCGGGATCGAGAACCGGACGGATAATGCCCGCGCGGATCGTGAAATCACCAAAGCCTTCGTCGGCTTCGCGCTCTTTGGCCCAGCGGCCGACCAGCTCGTCGATAATCGCCAGAATCTCTACGTCACTGATGTTTTCGCGATACATGCGCGGAATGCGCGTGCCTGCGCGGTTACCGCCCAGATGCAGGTTGTAGCGATTCATCGCCTTGCCGACCAGCCCGATTTCAGCCAGCAGCGCGCGGCCACAGCCGTTCGGGCAGCCCGTCACGCGCAGAACAATGTGCTCTTTGCCCACGCCGTGCTTATGCATGATCCCTTCCACGTGGGTCACAAACTCCGGCAGGAAGCGCTCGGCTTCGGCCATCGCCAGCGGACAAGTTGGATAAGAGACGCAGGCCATCGAGTTTTTACGCTGCTCGGTGAGGCCGTCGTCGATCAAACCGTGGTTACGCGCCAGCGCTTCGATGCGGTCTTTGTCTTTCTCGTCCACGCCCGCCACGATCAGATTCTGATTGGCAGTCAGGCGGAAATCGCCTTTGTGAACGCGGGCAATTTCGGCCAGCCCGGTTTTTAACGGACGGCCCGGATAATCCAGAATACGGCCATTTTCGATAAACAACGTCAGGTGCCACTGATTGTCGATACCTTTAACCCAGCCGATGCGATCGCCACGGGCGGTAAATTCGTAAGGACGCACCTCGCCAAAGGTGATACCGGCGCGCTTCTCGACTTCGGCCTTGAAGGTCTCGACGCCGACGCGCTCAAGCGTGTATTTGGTTTTGGCATTTTTACGATTGGTACGGTTGCCCCAATCGCGCTGCGTGGTGACCACGGCTTCTGCCACCGCGAGGGTGTTTTCCAGCGGAATAAAGCCCAGCTCGCTGGCGGTGCGCGCGTAGGTTGCCTTGTCGCCGTGGGCGATAGAAAGCCCGCCGCCGACCAGCACGTTAAAGCCCACCAGCTTGCCATTATCGGCGATTGCCACGAAGTTCAAATCATTGGCGTGCAGATCCACGTCGTTTTGCGGTGGAATCACCACGGTAGTTTTAAACTTACGCGGCAGATAGGTCGGCCCAAGGATCGGCTCTTCGTCGGTGGTTTCGACCTTCTCCTGATCCAGCCACACTTCGGCGTAGGCACGAGTGCGCGGCAATAAATGTTCGGAGAGTTTTTTCGCCCACTGCCAGGCTTCGAGATGCAGCTCGGACTCCACCGGATTTGAGGTGCAAAGCACATTACGGTTTACGTCGTTGGCGGTCGCCAGCGCGTCGAGGCCCAGCTTGTTCAGTAGCTGATGCACCGGTTTTACGTTCGGTTTCAAAATGCCGTGGAACTGGAACGTCTGACGGTTAGTGATACGAATGCTGCCGTACAGCGTGCTTTCTTCGGCAAATTTGTCGATGCCGAGCCACTGTTCCGGGGTCATCACGCCGCCCGGTAAACGGCAGCGCAGCATCATCGCGTGGCGCGGCTCAAGCTTCTGCTCGGCGCGTTCGGCGCGAATGTCGCGGTCGTCCTGCTGGTACATGCCGTGAAAACGGATCAGCAGGAAGTTGTCGCCGTTAAAGCCGCCGGTCAGGCCATCGGTCAAATCTTCTTTAATGGTGCCGCGCAGAAAATTGCTGTCAATTTTCAGACGTTCAGCGTCAGTCAATTTGCCTTCGACCACCAGTGGGCCAGGATGTTTTTCGTTCATAATTTCATTGCTCATTAGTAAACATCTCGCTGATAACGACGATCCATACGCAGGTCACTCAAATACTCGTCGGCGGCTTCCAGATCCATGCTGCCGTATTCGGCGATCACTTCAAGTAACGCCTGCTCGACATCTTTCGCCATCCGATTGGCGTCGCCGCAGACATAGACGTGCGCGCCTTCCTGCAACCATTGCCACACTTCGCGGCCCTTGGCGCGCAGTTTGTCCTGCACGTAGACTTTTTCCGCCTGATCGCGTGACCACGCCAGATCGATATTCGTTAGCAGGCCGTCTTTGACGTAGCGCTGCCATTCGACCTGATAGAGGAAATCGTCGGTAAAGTGCGGATTACCAAAGAACAGCCAGTTCTTGCCGCCTGCGCCGTCGTTATCGCGCTGCTGCATAAAGGCGCGGAACGGCGCGATGCCGGTGCCAGGCCCAATCATGATGACTGGCGCTTCAGGATCGGCAGGCAAACGGAAGTTGTCGTTGTGCTCGATGAACACGCGCACTTCGCCATCTTCCTCTAACCTGTCGGCCAGATAACCCGACGCGCCGCCCGTGCGTGGACGGCCATCGATGTCGTAACGCACCACGCCCACGGTAATGTGAACTTCCGTTTCCGTTTCCGCCTGCGAGGAGGCGATGGAATAGAGGCGCGGCGTCAGCGGACGCAGCAGGTCAATCAGCTGCTGCGGCTGTAATTCGGTTGGCGCGCGGCGCACCATGTCAACGAACGGCGTGTTGTGGGCGAAATGCTGAAGCGCGCTTTTATCGCTAATCAGCGCCAGCAGCTCGGCGTCACGACACACGGCGGCATATTTATCGACGATTACGGTGGTGTTCTGCGTCAGCTCGATATGGTGCTGTAACGCCTCGTTTAATGACAACGCTTTACCGTTGATCTCGACGAGCTCGTCGCCTTTCAGCCACAGCAGCTCTACCAGCTCTTTGACCAGCGCGGCATCATTTTCAAACCACACGCCCAGCGCGTCGCCCGGCTGGTAGCGCAGGCCGGAATCGCCTAAATCGATTTCAATGTGACGCACGTCTTTGTCAGAATCGCGGCCGGTAATCTTCTGATTCACCGCCAGCAACGCCGTCAGCGGCTGCTCTTTGCTGTAAGGACTGCTGTCGACCAGATTCACGCTGCCGGAAATATTGGCCGCCTGTGCCACCGGCGACTCGGCAGGAATGCGCTTTTTCAGCACGTCAACCACGTTGCTACACCACGCCGCCGCCTGCTCTTGATACTCAACGTCGGCATCGACGCGATCCAGCAGACGCTCGCCGCCCAGCTCGGCCAGACGGGTGTCAAAATCTTTCCCCGCCTGACAGAAGAATTCGTAAGAGGTGTCGCCCAGACCGAACACTGCAAAAGCGGTATCCGACATTTTCGGCGCTTTTTTGGAAAGCAGAAACTTGTGCAGCGCCACGGCTTCTTCCGCCGGTTCGCCTTCGCCCTGCGTGGACGCCACGATCACCAGCAGCTTTTCCTGCGCGATTTGCTTGAACTTGTAGTCGCCGGCGTTAACCAGATTAACGTTAAGTTTAGCGGCAACCAGCGCATCGCGCAGCTGTTCGGCCAAACGGCGCGCGTTGCCCGTTTGCGAAGCAGAAATAAGTGTCACGGACGCGGCCGCGGCAACGGGTGCAGGCGCTGCTACCGCGCCCGGCTGCTGGTTGGTCAATCCCCAGAAATAGCCTGAAAGCCAAGCCAATTGGGTCGGCGAATAGTCACCAATCGCCGATTGCAGCCGTGCCATTTGCTCCGGATTTAGGGGGAGCAAAGAAGTAGGAGGTGCCTGAGTCGTCATCGCGGTACGAATTCCCTTATTGCTTAAGTCGATAGTCTGTCGCTAATTAATCGTCTGTCGCTAATTAATAGTCTGTCGCTAGTTATTCGGAAAGAGTGCGGAACTTGTAAAGATTGCATAGCTTGTAAGGTTAACCAGCCAAATCATAACAATTAAATAAGTGATGGGAATATTAAATAACCATAACAACTAAGTGTTTTTTCCGGTTAAACCTATCGATAAAACTGTTAAAGCTATCAATTTAGGCTACTGAAATGACTAAGAAAAAAAGGCGGCGATTTTGGACGGCGATAAATAGAGGCTTATAAATGAGAAAGCCCCGCATTTGCAGGGCTGAAATTATTTTCACCATCGCCTTCACTTTCATGCGCTTGGCTTAACTTCTTTAGAGTTTTTAAGGATTGAACTCGTGGTGCTGCTCGAACTGCGCAAACTGACCGGCGGCATAAACAGACATTTTACTGCCGCTATGGCCGATATCCGGCAGCGCCACGAAATGCCAGTTAAAAGGCATGTAATTCTGTTCGGCCTGCTGCTGCGAGGTAGTAAAGAAACTTTCGGCGCGTTCGAGACGATTACTGCCCTGCGCCATCGCGCCTTTTGAGTGACGCAGAAGACGATTTTCAGGGTCATCGTCGTTCGCTCCCACCGCAATCAGAATCGGCTTGGCAAAATAGGCCGCCAGCTGAGTTTGCCCGACTTTTATCGGCGAGGCGCGCAGTCCGTAAGGCCAGCGCTGATCGGTATCGGGCAGCGTCCACCATCCGGCCGCCGCGCAGATAGCCGCTTTAACCTGTGGCTGAGGTAAAAGCGTCAGCGAGCGATGCACAAACTGGCAGCCCGCGCTGTTACCAAACAGGTAATATTGTGACTGCGTCGTAAGGCCCTGCTGATGCAACGCGTTAAAAATATCGTTGACCAGCGTGAAGCTCCACTGAGATTTCGGCAGGCGATGATGCGTTTTGGCATCCTGCGTATTGCCCAGATTGTAGCCGAAGCTGCCCGGGAAATCCTGCTCGGTGAAACGCGGCACCAGAATGCGAAAATGGTACTGATCGGCGACTTTTATCCAGTCATTGCGATAGGTCGAGGCATTGCGATCCACGCCTGTCATCACCATCACCACCGGCGAATTGGCATCCGTTCCGGCAGGCTGATAGGTGAAAACTTCCAGCGGCTTTTTAGTGCCTCCCGCCGGAAAATAAAAACTGCCCGTGCCGTCGGCCAGCGTTTTTATCACCACGGCAGTCGGTTTAGCCGCCACTTTCGGCGACGCGACGGCTGCCGTGGAAGAGGCAGAAGCGGGTTGAGTGGGTGATTGAGGAATAGAGGCAGGCGCAGATGCGGATTTCACCGGCAAAGCTTCGGCATTGACGGTAGCTGAAAAACTCAGCATCAAGGCGGCCCAACGCAGTGCTTTAATCATTCACTATCTCAATAGGTTAGTAGGCAACGCCTCACTTTAAGTGAAGGGGTCGTGCGGAGTAAAGCGGGAAAAGCGCAATATCTGCCTATTCATAGAGCAGATAACTCATGGCTTAACTGCCCGGTTTCCGTTAATATGCCGCGTTTTTTGCAGTCAACGAGACAGTGTCATGACCACTACATTATTTAAAGATTTTATGTTCGAAGCCGCTCATCACCTGCCTCACGTTCCAGCAGGGCATAAATGTGGCCGCCTGCATGGGCACTCTTTTGCCGTACGTCTGGAGATTACCGGCGACGTCGATCCGCATACTGGCTGGGTAATGGATTTCGCAGAGCTGAAAGCCGCTTTCGCCCCTACCCTCGACAGCCTCGACCACTATTATCTTAACGATATTCCTGGTCTTGAAAACCCGACCAGCGAAGTTCTGGCCGAGTGGATCTGGAACAAGATGAAACCTCAGCTTCCCCTGCTGAGCGCGGTGCGTATCAAAGAAACCTGCACCGCCGGCTGCGTCTATCGCGGCTAAAAACAAATCCCGATGAGCTGACACAGGTCAGTGATTCGGGTGAGTGAACGCCGCCACAGTGACAAGGGAAAAGAAAATCAGGCTATATTTAAGTACTTATGGGTTTGCATAGAGAGCCGCCAGTTTTTCGCGATGCACGTCGCGATACACAGTTTGGTGGCTTCTTCTTTCTGGCTGATTGGCTGTAGGGCGATGATTCGCGCCTTGTCGTCAGTCAGCGTTGCCAGTAACTCTTCCAACGCATCAATATCACGCTGACGGGCAACCGGATGCTTGATTTCGTCCGCGCGCTGCAACGCCTGCGGCAGAATGTCGTAGCCGCCGCGCATATTTACTTTTGGTGAAACCGTGACCCAGGTTTTGGCAGAACAGCGCACTTCATGCGTGCCGCTGGTTTCAATCTGGCAGCTGTAGCCTCTTTCTTCCAGCAGTTCGGTCAACGGCTGCAAATCATAGATGCACGGCTCGCCGCCGGTGATCACCACGTGTTTCGCCGTCCATCCCTGATTCTGAATGACCTGATGAAGCTGCTCGGCGGTGGCATTGCCCCACGCGTCGGTTTCTTCGGTTTTAACCAGGATACGCTGCATATCGACTTCACGATCGGCGAATTTTTCCCAGGTGTGTTTCGTATCGCACCAGCTGCATCCAACCGGACAGCCTTGCAAACGAATAAAAATAGCCGGCACGCCGGTAAAAAAGCCTTCCCCTTGCAGGGTTTCAAACATTTCGTTAATCGGGTACTGCATCGTTATCTCAAATTTAAGGAACCAGCACGCATTATCGCAGACATCCAGCCCCGCGCCAAATCAGGGGTGGCACCAAATGCCTGCAAGAAGCGTAAACCCGAGATTATTCAGCGATTATTAATTTGATGACGAATCTGACCCGTCTGAATCTGAGGCTTCCCAAGGCAAGTTGGCTGCGGGCCGATGCAAAACGCCCTTATTCACGAGATTTTTGGCTAACAGATTATTTGTGGCCGCCAGCAAAGATTGGTAATCCGCAATGCTGTCCGCATTACTGAGCACCACGGCGACGCGCCTCTCTTTATCCATGGCGACGTCATGGATCCAGTTATAAATCGCCTGTATTGCGCGGTGATTAATCACATTGACGGAGGGATCCATATCATGGGCGACGGTTAAGGGTTTAACCTCATAATCTTTTTGCGGCATCCCTACTCTTTTAAAAGCACCATTAATATTTTTAAGGAACTTATTAATGTAATGCTCACTTTGCCTCAGGATTTCATCAGAAGGTTTGGTAAATCTGTTCTTTTCGAGAAAGGTTCTAAAAATCATAATATCTTTTTCGAGTTCGAAACGAATTTTTTCTTCGAATAGTTCTGGATCTTCTATGAGTCTGAACCTGTTACTAAATTCAGATTGAACAAGCAAAAACTCATTATAATTCATTAACTCCAAATGGTTTTCATCCACTTCCTCAAGAGGGATTTTATTGTTTTTTTCGGAGTAATAATTCATCCTAAAATCAATTGTGCCTTCGCCTACCTCGAGATTGTCCATTTCATTGTAAATAAAGTCGGAAGTACAAAGGGCTTTTTTACCGAAAGGAACAGGACTTTCTTTAATATGACTAATTTCATGCAGCAACGTTTGTATCGAATTAACATAATAAAATATATTCGTCCCTTTCCAATCGTTATGGTTAACGATCGACAGGTATTGAATGTCGTAAGCACTCGCTTCTGAAACAAAAGCCAACAGTGGATTAACAACTTCCCCTGCCTTTTCCTCGACAAAAACCAACTTATTAAGACGCTCACCCTCTGCGGAATAATAATGAAGGTTATTTTTCGCATGCGCTATCGAACGTTTAAAAACGTCTACCTTCGCCGGAAGGTTTTCTTTGCCAAAGTAATTTTTAACAAATTTTCTGATATCACGACCGCTTAGCTTATCTAATTCATTTACTATGCTCGTTGCGCTGTTAAATACATCGCGAAGAGTTAAGGCTTCTCCGTTAATGACTCCCGCCGGCTGGTTTAATACCGCCTCTCCACGTGCCAGAATATTATAGTTATCTTTATCCAAATCATTGAGAAAAGCCTTTTCATCGGTTGTCATGCTGCTTAAAGGATCGGCAATAGATTCAGGCAGGCTCAGTTTTAGACTTTCAAGAGTTAACGTATTTGTTTGGCCGAAAGGTTCTGGCATTATCTCTGAGGAATCAGCAATAGTAACGCCGGCCTCTTGCAGCATTAAGTTGAGTTTCTGTTTGATGGCGGCAGGATTGGCGCCGCTTTCAAAGCGCAAAACTTTATTATTGGCCGACCAGGGATTCAAGATAACTACAGGCTCTTGAATTTTTTCCAGCGCAGAAGTGAGTTCAAGCGCGCTATATTCATGCGGGTCTAAAAAGGGTGCCGTGGTACCAAAGAATTTTCGCACGCTCTGCTTCGGAGAATATAACAGCGCAGTATGTTTACTCTCACCGCCGTGCGTAAGATCAAACACTATTAGGTTTTCATCAAATGCTCCGCTGCTTAGCAACTTATCGAGCAAAATATAGCTGTACTCTCTGGCCCCCGCGACAGCGCCTTTTAATGGCTGTCCGACATAATATTCATTGATGATTCTTGCCGTTCTCGCCTGCGCTTTAAAAATATCGGTTAACTGTTCGATAGGGACGTTATTCATCACCTGCTGGTGATACTGCTCTCTTATCGAATTGATCGCAACGTCGTGTAATAGATCCCGCACGCCCGCTCTATTTATTGGTACCAGCTGGAGCGCGTTACTCTCTATTTCAGCGAGTTTTTGTTCAACAACCTGCTGGGGATTAGGTGCTATGCGAGCCCGCTTAGCCACAGGTTCTGCCAATTCAGCGGAAGGCCCGGCCAAGCACGGATTATCGTCGGCGCGCTTTACGCGATGGCATAAAATGCTCTCTTCCAGCGTGAATTCGCCTCCTTCCTGATAGTGATAGTAACGAATCTCATGCCTGTTTCCGTGCTCATCGAGCAGGGTTAGCATAAATCTATTCGCGTTGTCTGCCGCCTGATCTACCTTAATATATTGCGCCACGCCTCGACGCGTATTGCCGGTATGAATGTAGATATCAGGACTATTTTCGCTGCGATAGACGTTTTTAAAGCCTGACAGCGTTAAAGCCCGATTGAAGGGATATTGCGGAGTCACTAACGCATTGGCCGGAAGCTCTTTAAATATCGGCGAGGTCACGCTGGCCGTTATCTGGCCGTGGGTTTGAGCAACAACTTGCCATTTACCGGCGTCTGCTTTCCACTCCAGCAGCGTCTGCTTATCGACAGGTTTATCCGTTTGCCTAATGGTGAAAAATCGCTCTTCTAGATGCCCTTCGATATATTCGCTGACGACTCGATTTAGGTTTACCGGGTCGCGCTTCAAGACTTCGAGATAATGTTTACCTGTCTCAGGTTGCAGCCAGACTTTACCTTCGGCACTCACTTTGCCATTCATGGCTAATACCGATTGTTCGCCCGCAGAGCGGCTCAATAACGCTTCAGGGATTTCAGACATTGATTTCGCCGTGAGATGACGATTACCTGACCAAAATTCACGCCATTCCCCCGTTCGAGGATCCCAATAGATTTTTCGTCCGGAACTGAGACTGAACGTTCCATCGGCGACATTCTGTTTTATGGGGTAAAACTTATCTTGCACCTTAATATGCAGCGCGGGCTTTTTACCGGCAGCATTGGAAATATGGGTCAGTCCGGTGGGAGGATGAATAACTTTCACTCCACCGCGCGCTGTTCGAGTCGGAATGGTGCGCAGATGATGAGAGAGCACGGGCGCTATTTTGAATGCCCGCGCTGCCGCCGCTTCGGGTGGCATAATAAAGTTGTTAGTTAGCCTCATCAGCCATTCACCGGGCGTTTCATAGCGCATTTTTTCAAATATTGTGCCGTCTAGGGTTTTGCCGACGGTTTGAGCCAACGAACCCGCCATAGCCACCAGCCCCGAGCCTAAATAAAGTGCCAGCCCGCCTATTCCATCTTGCCACGCCATTTTAAATAGCAGTTTGCTATCATCCATTCTTTTATCTCCCCAACGAATAATCGTCCCGGATATCGTCTCTCCCTGCGGCTTGGGTTCAACGATGACCATGGTTTGCCACGGCGTGCGCGGTTGCCCATCGTCGAGCTCACGCCTGTTACGTGACAATTTCGATTGCGCCTCATCGTCGCGAGTTAATAAAACGTGTTTATTCTTGAGATAATCGATCAGCACTTTATTTTCATCGGTGGCTGAGGTTAATTGAAAGGCCGCAAGCTGAAGTTTCAATGCCTCGAGGCTGTCACTCGGTTTATGTTCAAGGAAACTGGCAGAGGTTATCGGATTGGCATGGGCTGCCGGTGGCCATTGAGGAAAGTTTGTAAAAGCATTCCCTAGCTGAGTGGCAGCAGCATAAATCATATTTAGACGAAAAGACGGCAATGACGAGTGAGTCGATGACGGGGAAAGTGACACGTGATTAACATCGGCCGTTTTGGTTAGCGGAGACGATTGAGGTAAAGATAATCCTAATAAATACGGGGCATATTTTACGGCAACTTGTTTAACGGTTTGACAGACTTCGGTTTGATTCTGCGGCTCCCCTTTAATTAATTTAATATGCTCGTCGATAACCTGCCAATCATGAGGATCTATTTTTGAAAGGTTTTTATTACTGGCGAGCTGTTTATCGCTGACATTAGTTTTTAATAAGCAACCAAATTTCAAAAGAGGATGCGCTTTATCGTCATCATGTTTATTAGAAATTAATAAAGGTCGATTAATAATGGAAGGCGTAGTTATTATATTATTGGGCATATAACTGTCTCGATAGCATGAAACTCCATGGAGGAAGGCGTCAATAATAATTGCCGCCAGATTTTATGCCTATCTATAACCGCTTATAGTGACTTCACGACTGACTATTTATGCCCAGTTTGAGATTAAATTTTTAGAACTTTATTTTAAAATCAGGCATAAAAAAACCCGCCGAAGCGGGTTTCATGAAACAGGTAAGGATCAGAAATTACTGACCTTTAACTTCTTTCAGACCGTTGAACGGTGCTGAATCACCCAGCGCTTCTTCGATACGAATCAGCTGGTTGTATTTAGCAACACGGTCAGAACGGCTCATAGAACCTGTTTTGATCTGGCCTGCTGCAGTACCTACAGCCAGGTCAGCGATGGTTGCATCTTCAGTCTCGCCTGAACGGTGAGAGATGACCGCAGTGTAACCGGCATCTTTCGCCATCTTGATTGCAGCCAGCGTTTCGGTCAGAGAACCGATCTGGTTGAATTTGATCAGGATGGAGTTAGCGATACCTTTATCGATACCTTCTTTCAGAATCTTGGTGTTGGTGACGAACAGGTCGTCGCCCACCAGCTGGATTTTGTCGCCCAGTACTTTGGTCTGGTAAGCAAAACCATCCCAGTCAGATTCGTCCAGACCGTCTTCGATAGAAACGATTGGATACTGCTTGGTCAGGTCTTCCAGGAAGTGAGTGAACTCTTCTGAAGTGAAGGATTTGTTACCTTCGCCAGCCAGCACGTATTTGCCGTCTTTGTAGAATTCTGAAGCCGCGCAGTCCATCGCCAGAGTGATGTCTGTGCCCAGCTTGTAGCCTGCTGCTTCTACCGCTTCAGCGATAACAGCCAGAGCTTCGGCATTGGAACCCAGGTTTGGCGCGTAGCCACCTTCGTCACCTACAGCGGTGCCCATGCCTTTAGATTTCAGGACTTTAGCCAGAGTGTGGAAAACTTCAGAGCCCATACGAATGGCTTCTTTCAGGGTTTTCGCGCCAACAGGCTGAATCATGAACTCTTGAATGTCGACGTTGTTGTCGGCGTGCTCACCACCGTTGATGATGTTCATCATAGGCAGTGGCATAGAATATTTGCCCGGAGTGCCATTCAGTTCCGCAATGTGTGCGTACAGTGGCAGGCCTTTAGAGGCAGCAGCAGCTTTAGCAGCAGCCAGGGAAACAGCCAGAATCGCGTTGGCACCAAACTTGGATTTGTTTTCGGTACCGTCGAGCTCAATCATTACCTTGTCGATATTGGCCTGGTCTTTTGCGTCTTTGCCAAGCAAAGCCTGAGCGATAGGACCGTTAACCGCATCAACAGCTTTGGTTACGCCTTTACCCAAGTAACGAGATTTATCACCGTCACGCAATTCCAGAGCTTCGCGAGAACCAGTTGATGCGCCGGATGGTGCAGCAGCCAGACCGACGAAACCGCCTTCCAGATGAACTTCAGCTTCTACAGTCGGGTTACCACGGGAGTCGATAATTTCGCGACCGAGCACTTTAACGATTTTGGACATTAGGATTTCCTCAGTACAAGTTAACTAAAGCTTCGGACGCCGAGACGATAGGTCGTCCCGGCATCGTGTATTTTATTTTACCTGACGCTTCTGATACTCACCGGCTGCCTTCACAAAGCCTGCAAACAACGGATGACCATCACGCGGCGTTGACGTAAATTCCGGGTGGAACTGGCAAGCGACATACCACGGATGGTTTGGCAGCTCGATAATTTCCACCAGTTGCTTATCGCCAGAGCGACCCGCTACGCGCAAACCTGCAGCTTCGATTGGTTTCAGCAGCATGTTGTTTACTTCATAACGGTGACGATGACGTTCAACAATCGTCGGCTCGCCGTACATCTGACGAACCAGGCTACCTTCGGTCAGGTGACATTGCTGTCCGCCAACACGCATGGTTCCGCCTAAATCACTCTCTTCGGAACGTACTTCTACGTTACCGTTTTCATCGCGCCATTCGGTAATCAGTGCCACAACAGGGAATTTGCAGTCTGGCACGAACTCGGTGGAGTTCGCGTCTTCCATGCCAACCACGTTGCGGGCAAATTCCATCAGCGCAACCTGCATACCCAGACAAATGCCGAGGTAAGGAATGTTGTTCTCACGCGCATAACGCGCGGTCATCAACTTGCCTTCTACGCCGCGATAACCGAAACCGCCCGGGATCAGGATAGCATCCAGATCTTTCAGCATTTCGACACCACGGGTTTCAACGTCTTGCGAGTCGATAAGCTTGATGTTCACGGTCAGGCGGTTTTTCAGGCCTGCGTGTTTCAGCGCTTCGATAACTGATTTGTAAGCATCCGGCAGCTCGGTATATTTACCGACCATACCGATGTTCACTTCGCCGCCCGGGTTGGCTTCTTCGTAGATAACCTGTTCCCATTCGGCCAGATCGGCTTCTTTGCACTCAAGGTTGAAACGCTTGCAAATATAGTCGTCGAGACCCTGAGATTTCAATAGTGCCGGAATTCTATAAATAGAATCAACGTCTTTCAGTGAAATAACTGCTTTTTCAGGCACGTTACAGAACAGCGCGATCTTCGCACGTTCGTTGGCCGGAACTGCACGGTCTGAACGGCAAATCAGCACGTCTGGCTGAATACCGATAGAGAGCAGCTCTTTGACCGAGTGCTGGGTAGGTTTGGTTTTGACTTCACCCGCAGCCGCCATGTAAGGCACCAGCGTCAGGTGCATGTACAGGGTGTGCTCGCGACCCACGTCAACCGCCATCTGGCGAATCGCTTCGAGGAACGGCAGGGATTCGATATCGCCTACAGTACCGCCGATTTCGACCAGCACCACGTCGTGGCCTTCGCCACCTGCAATGATGCGCTCTTTAATCGCGTTGGTGATGTGCGGGATTACCTGAATGGTCGCGCCGAGATAATCGCCACGGCGCTCTTTGCGCAGGACGTCGGAGTAAATACGACCGGTAGTGAAGTTGTTACGGCGGGTCATTTTGGTGCGAATGAAACGTTCGTAGTGACCCAGATCGAGATCTGTTTCAGCCCCATCTTCTGTTACGAAGACTTCACCATGCTGGGTTGGGCTCATGGTACCCGGATCCACGTTGATGTAGGGATCGAGCTTCATGATGGTAACGTTCAAACCACGGGCTTCGAGAATAGCCGCCAATGAGGCTGCGGCAATGCCTTTACCCAGAGAGGATACAACCCCGCCGGTCACAAAAATATAATTAGTTGTCATGCTGAACCTGAGAGGTTAGGTTTAAAGACGATGGAATAACCAAGACGGGAAAATAGTATACCCGAACCTTGTGTGCGCCACAAACAATCGTTTTACTCTCATCACCTGTCGACCCTCTGGCAACCCCTCGCCCGTATACTTTGGGTCTTAACATGAAAAATCCCTTATAAAACAAGTATATATTTGCAAAATTTACTGTTTTTTGCCGTTCTGGGCACAAAAAAGCTGATGTAATTCAATTTATTATATTTTTGACGGCGACCGTAAACTCATCAACCCGCGCTATGTTACCCGCCTGAGATTTCGACAATTTGATATCGATCACGGCGGGGCAAAGTTTTTTTAACGTCAGATCACTGCGCGCTTTTTTCCAGCGTTTTAACCTGTTGCCACGCCGCTTCCATTTGCTCCAGCGTCGCGTCTTCCATTTTCAGGCCACTGTCTTGAATAATCTGTTCAACCTGTCGAAAACGACGTTCGAACTTTTTATTCGCCGCCTGCAATGCGCCTTCTGCCTTGTGGCCCAAATGACGCGAAAGATTGACGGTGGCGAACAGCATATCGCCAATCTCTTCGCCGAGTTTGTCTTGATCGATAACCGCCTGCGTGGCCTCGAACATCACCTCGTCGATCTCTTCGTAAACTTTTTCGAGTACCGGACCCAGCGTGGTCCAGTCAAAGCCGACGTTGGCGCAGCGTTTTTGAATCTTGTGCGCTTTCATTAACGCTGGCAGGTTGCCGGGAATATCGTCGAGCGCCGAAAACTGCGCCTTTTCAGCCCGTTCCAGAATCTTGCCCTTTTCCCAATCCGCCAGCACCTGCTCTTTGTTTTTGAGCGTGGTTTCGCCTTGCTGATTGAAGATGTGCGGATGACGATGCTCCAGCTTGTCGGCTATCGCAGTGCAGACGTCGTCAAAATCAAACATGCCCTGCTCCCGGGCCATCTGTGCATAAAACACCACCTGAAACAGCAAATCACCCAGCTCGCCGCGCAGATCGTCATAGTCTTTGCGATCGATGGCATCCAGCACTTCATACGCCTCTTCCAGCGTGTAAGGCGCGATGGTTTCAAAGCTCTGCGCCTTGTCCCACGGACAGCCTTCAATCGGGTCACGCAGGGTTTCCATCAGCTTAAGAAGGCGTTGCATTGGCAGTGAAGAATTCATCAGGCTTTCCATGACGTTAATAAATAAAAAAATTAGTAAGTTAATTAATACTGCATCTTCAAAGTAATTGGAGTTGTAGCAAGGCGGCAAGCGAGTGAATCCCCAGGAACTTACATGAGTAAGTGACTGGGGTGAGCAAACGCAGCAGACGCCGCTGCAGCTTCAAGAACGAAGAAGATTAACTTCCGTGTAAACGTTTGGCGTCAATTACGTCAGGTAACTGATTTAATTTGGCGATAACGCGACTCAGCACCTGCGGGTTATAAATTTCGATATCCATATCAATGGTCGCCAGCATGTTTTTGGTGTCGCTGCGGCTGGCTACGCCCAGCACGTTGACCTTTTCGTTGGCCAAAATCGTGGTGATATCACGCAGCAGACCGCTTCTGTCGTTAGCCACGACGCGCAGCACCAGCGAGTAGCCGCTGGAGTAGCTTTCGCCCCACACGGCGTCGACGATACGTTCCGGCGCGTGCGATTTGAGATCTTCCAGCTGGTCGCAGTCGGCGCGGTGAATCGAAATTCCGCGTCCCTGAGTGATGAAACCGATAATCTCGTCGCCCGGAATCGGCTGGCAGCAGCGCGCGATGTGGTGCATCAGATTGCCTACGCCTTCGACGACTACGCGGCCATTATCTTTCGCGTTCGTGCGCGACGGGGCCCGCGTCGATTTTTGCGTCAGCTGGCGCAGCGCCTCTTCGTCCAGCTCTTCGGCACTCGGCTTCTTCAGCTGAGACTGCAGATAGTTCGCCATCTGATTGAGACGAATATCGCCGTTGCCGATCGCCGCCAGCAATTCGTCGAGCGAATTGAAGTTATAGCGCGGCAGCAGCAGCTTTTCGGCATCTTTCAGGTTGATGTCCAGCTTATCGAGCTCGTCATCAAGAATTTGCTTGCCGGCAATAATATTCTTGTCGCGGTCCTGCTTGCGGAACCAGTTTTGAATCTTCGAGCGGCCACGGCTGGTGGTGATATAACCCAGACTCGGGTTCAGCCAGTCGCGACTCGGATTCGGGTGCTTCTGGGTAATGACCTCAATCTGGTCGCCCATTTGCAGCTGATAGCTGAACGGCACGATACGGCCGCCAATCTTGGCGCCGATGCAGCGGTGACCGACATCGCTGTGAATGTGATAGGCGAAATCCAGCGGCGTCGAGCCGGTTGGCAAGTCGACCACGTCGCCCTTCGGCGTAAACACGTAGACGCGATCGTCGAACACCTGACTGCGCACTTCGTCGAGCATTTCGCCCGAATCGGCCATCTCTTCCTGCCACGCAATCAGCTTGCGCAGCCACGCAATACGGCCTTCGTAGCCGCCGCTGCGTCCGCCCACAACCGCCGTACCTTCTTTATATTTCCAGTGCGCGGCCACGCCCAGCTCGGCGTCTTCATGCATCTGGCGGGTACGAATCTGCACTTCAAGCGTTTTACCGCGCGGGCCTAAAACCACCGTGTGAATCGACTGATAGCCGTTCGGCTTCGGGTTCGCGACGTAGTCGTCAAACTCGTCGGGCAGATGACGGAAATGGGTATGCACGATACCGAGCGCGGCGTAGCAATCTTGCAGCCGTTCAACCACCACGCGTACGGCGCGGACGTCAAACAGCTCGTCGAAAGAGAGCGATTTTTTCTGCATCTTGCGCCAGATGCTGTAGATGTGTTTCGGACGTCCGTAAACGTCGACCTTAATGCCCTCTTCCGCCATCGCGTTGCGCACGGTAGAGACGAAATCATCAATGTACTGCGCGCGGTCAATACGACGCTCGTGCAGCAGCTTGGCGATGCGTTTGTATTCATCGGGATGCAGATAACGGAAGCAGAAATCCTCCAGCTCCCATTTTAACTGACCAATACCGAGGCGGTTGGCGAGCGGCGCATAGATGTTGGTACACTCTTTGGCGGCCAGCACGCGCTCTTCTTCGGGCGCGTCTTTGACCTCGCGCAGATGGGCGATACGTTCGGCAAGCTTAAGCACCACGCAGCGGAAATCTTCGACCATCGCCAGCAGCATGCGTCGAACGTTATCGACCTGCTCGGAGGCCATGGAGTCATTTTGCGTAGCCTTGAGCTGGCGGATGGCGTCCATGTCTCGCACGCCGTGCACCAGATAGGTGATTTCCTTGCCGAAATCTTTGGTCAGCGTCTCTTCGTCGATGACGTCGTCATTGACCAGCGGGAACAGCAGCGCCGCGCGCATGCTGTCGTTGTCCATACTCAGCGTAGAGAGGATTTCGACCATCTCCAGGCCGCGCCACAGCAGCAGCGAAGCATCTGGATGCCCCTGAGTTTGTTGTTCGCAGTAGCGCCAGGTTGCAGCTAAACGTTCACATGATTCTTGACTGGAGATGCCTAAAGTCGTGATCCACTCGTCAAGCGCAAATTCGCCAGCCGTATTCAAATGCGCACTTCGTACCGCAACCATAACCTCTCCCTACGTTTCTGGTATACCCATCGAGCCTAACGCTGTCCCTCCCGCGGCGGGTTTCGACCTGTCGTCATGACCTGTCGTTAATGAGACGTTTCGTTAAACGCGAGTCGTTATCTTGCCCATTCACTCTCGGCGTGGCAACTGTTACCCGTTAGGCCAGCTGCATTATAATACTTATATTGGAGAGTCGGCGCTTAGACGCCAGCAGCCACACAGAGTAGAATTGGGACAGTGTCCCTTGCTGACTGGTTCATAAAATTTAACTCCGTTGGCGCAAAAGCGTGTCGTTTTGAGAAAACTTCCAGTCTTGCGCACATTGCCTGGACGTAGCCCGCATCGTGCCTGAACGAAGCTTGCGTCGTGCTTGGACGTAGCTAGCAAAGTGCTTGAACAGTAGCTCGCGTTGCGCCTGAAGTGTCTGGCTTGGCAATATTTTGAATTCTCCCACATTGGAACCTCATGACCAAATATAGCCTGCGGGCAAGGATGATGATTTTAATTCTGGCACCCACGCTGATGATGGGTTTGCTGCTCAGCACCTTCTTTGTCGTGCACCGCTACAACGAGCTGCAAAATCAGTTGATCGACTCAGGTGCCAGCATTATAGAACCTTTAGCGGTAGCCAGTGAGTACGGAATGACCTATCGCGAGCGAACGCCTATCACACGGCTAATAAATCGCCTGCATCGCACGCATTCGGACATCGTGCGCGCCGTCTCCGTCTATGACGCCAATAACCAGCTTTTTGCCTCTTCCAACTCGCTACGTGACCCCGAACTGTTGCAGGTTGCCGCCGGCGAGCCTCTCCCGCAGGCGCTTACCCAGCTGCGTTACGGCGATTCAATTATTCTGCGCACGCCCATTCTGGCCGAAAATCACACCGCCGCCGATGACAGCACCTTCCGCGCTACGGCCGAGCGCAATCTGGGATACATCGCCATCGAGCTTGATCTCGGCGCGGTGCGCCTGCAGCAATATCAGGAGGCGTTTGTCTCTACGCTGTTCCTGCTGCTGTGCCTCCTCATCGCCATGCTGTTTGCTTATCGGCTGATGCGCGACGTGACCGGGCCTATCCGCAACATGGTCAATACTGTGGATAGAATTCGCCGTGGGCAGCTCGACAGCCGCGTTGAAGGCAACATGCTCGGCGAATTAAGCATGCTGAAAAACGGCATCAACTCGATGGCGATGTCGCTGACCGCCTATCACGAAGAGGTGCAGCAAAATATCGATCAGGCCACCTCTGACCTGCGCGAAACGCTGGAGCAGATGGAGATTCAAAACGTCGAGCTTGATCTGGCGAAAAAGCGCGCGCAGGAAGCGGCCCGCATCAAATCCGAGTTTCTGGCCAATATGTCGCACGAGCTGCGCACCCCGCTTAATGGCGTGATCGGCTTTACCCGCCAAACGCTGAAAACACCGCTTTCGCCGACGCAAACCGACTATCTGCAAACCATCGAACGTTCGGCCAATAATTTGCTGACTATCATTAATGACGTGCTCGATTTCTCCAAACTCGAGGCGGGCAAGCTGGTGCTGGAGCACATTCCGTTTTCGCTGCGTGAAATGCTCGACGAAGTGGTGATTCTTTTGGCCCATAGCGCCCACGACAAAGGTCTCGAGCTGACGATAAACGTGCACAATAACGTGCCCGAACAGGTACTTGGCGACCCCATGCGTCTACAGCAGGTGGTCACTAACTTACTCGGTAACGCGATTAAATTCACCGAAAATGGCAACATTGATATCAATGTGGAATTGCGCTCGCAAAACAATTTGCAAGTCGAACTCGAGATGCAAATTCATGACACGGGTATCGGTATTTCCGAGCATCAGCAGTCGCAGCTGTTTCAGGCTTTTCGTCAGGCCGATGCCAGCATTACCCGTCGTCACGGCGGCACCGGGCTTGGGCTGGTCATTACCCAGCGGCTGGTCAAAGAAATGGGCGGCGATATCAGCTTCTACAGCCAGCTGGCGCGCGGCTCGACCTTCTGGTTCCATATCACGCTGGAACTAAACGAGAATCACGCAAGGCCGCCGGTTTCGATGGCCTGTCTGCAAGGCAAAAAGCTGGCCTATATCGAGGCCAATCCGACCGCCAGCAAGGCCGTCAATGAAATGCTCGCCACCACGCCGGCCGAGGTAATGCATCGCACCAGCCACACGTTACTGACCGACGCGCACTACGATCTGATTATTTACGGCATGCCCATCAAGCTGAATCATCATTTGCAGGACTACGAATCTCACTTGCAGCAGCTGCTCGGCCAGTGCAACCGGCTGATTCTTGCGTTGCCAAGCCAGTTCCAGATTTCGGCGGAGCAACTGAAAAATAAAGGGGTTTACGCCTGTCTCAGCAAGCCTCTTTCCAGCGTGCGCCTGCTGCCTTATCTGCTTGAAAACGCCCAGTTGATTGATGATAAAACCGGTAATCGTCGCGGCGCGCGCCTGCCGATGACGGTGATGGCAGTCGATGATAATCCCGCCAACCTGAAGCTGATTGGCGCGCTGCTTGAAGAGCTGGTGGAAACGACGCTGCTTTGCAACAGCGGCGAAGAGGCTATCGAGCTGGCGAGAAACGTCAGTATGGATCTGATTTTGATGGATATTCAGATGCCAAAAATCGACGGCATTCGCACCAGCGAGCTGATCCGCCTGTTTCCGCATCACAGTAAAACGCCGATTGTCGCCGTCACCGCCCACTCGCTAAGTGGGGAGCGGGAGCAGTTTATCAAGGCCGGCATGGAAGATTATCTGTCGAAACCTATCGACGAGGCGATGCTGAAAGTCTTGCTGGCGCGCCATCATTCCCTGCAAACGCCGACGACTCACGCAGCTGAACCCGTGCTTGAAAAAGTCGCGGAGCTGGCGTCGCAAAAGACGCTGGATTGGCCGTTGGCATTACGTCAATCTGCCAATAAAGAGGCGCTGGCCAATGAGTTGCTGCAAATGCTGATTGCGTTTTTACCCGAAGTCAGCGAACGCGTGAACGCGCTGACTCGCGGCGAAAAGGACGACGATATTCTCGCGCTTATCCACAAACTGCACGGCAGTTGCAGCTACAGCGGCGTGCCGCGTTTAAAACAGCTCTGTTTTTATATCGAACAGCAGCTGCGTAAAAACGTCTCCGTCGAGGCGCTCGAACCCGAATGGTACGAACTCCTCGACGAAATCGGCAACGTCACCCGCGAGGCCAACGCGCACTTACAGCGTTAAATTTCTGTGTTTACCAAGCAGCACGCGATAGATTTCGTGCGGTAGGAAGGCGTAGCTAGAACCAGGTGGAGACAATTCCGGTGACATCAAACTGTTCATTAATAAGCAGCAGCTGACGCCATTTATCGAAGGTCAGGCACGGGTGCGAAATATCAAACGCCAGCATGTCGCCGACCTTGATATCGGCCCCTTCCGGAATCGACATAAACGCGTGCTGGTCCATCATGGTGAAGATTTTCCACTCCTCGGGCGCGGGAACCACGGCGGCGTAGGCCGGATGCTGCGCGCTTTGCGGACGATAATGATGGCTGGCGATCGGAAAACCGGCGTCCGACGAGGAATCACGTTTGCCTAGCCCGATAATCGCGCGGCCCGGCTCGGGCAATGACTGCACGTAGGCCCAAACCTGCAACGCAGGCAGCAGGCTGAAATTCATTTCGCGCGCCACCGGATTTTCCTGTTTGATGCGCGCGGCGGCGTGCAGATAACCGCCGACGTCGTGAGTAAGATAACAGCCCGGGCGCAGAATCACGTCGAGAGCAAAGCGTCGTGCGCCATCAAGATGACTGCCCGCGCGGCTAAACTCCTCGGCCACCACGTCATACCACGCTGACCCCGCGCCAGAAAGAATCACCTCGGACTCTCTGAAATTTCCCGCCTCCGCCAACGACTGCGCGCGGCTAATAACGTGTTGCAGAAAAGCGCGGATCGGCGCTTCTTCGTTTACTACACCTTCATAAAGCTCGACGCCCACCAGCGAAATTGAGTGCGGCCAGCGCGCAATCGCCTCAAGCACGGCGTTTTCCTGCGAAAGCGTGCGAATCCCCGTTCTTCCGCCCTGCAAGCCAAACTCAATCAAAATACGCAGCGTCTGCCCGTGTTCGGCAAAGAATGCCCCCAGCGCGTCAACGTTATCGGCGGAATCGACAATACAGACAAATTCAAAGGCGGCGTCTTGCTGCATCAGGTTAGCAATAATCGCCATATTCGCTTTACCGATCAGCTGGTTAGCCATCAACACTTTGCGCACGCCAAAGGCAAATCCGGCCTCAACCTGTGGCGCGGTGGCGAGCGTAATGCCCCACGCGCCTGCGTCGGTCTGCATCTTGAACAGTTCGGGGCTCATGGTCGTTTTGCCGTGCGGCGCGAGTTTGACCTGATAACGGTCGATAAACTCCTGCATCCACGCCAGATTGTGCTGGATTTTCTCTTCCGACAGCACGGCAACGGGCAGGCTGACCTGCTCTTTGAGAATGTTCCAACCCTGCGCGGCGATGTCGCCCATCACGGCGTCGGCGGCCAAAGTACCTAGCCCTTTGGTGTGCGTATTAGCCGGTTGGCTGGCAAAAAAATGCTCTGACATGTTGAGTTCTCTTGAAGGAATTTGCTTCAAAACTAACCTAAAAAAAGAGGCGGGGAAACTGCTTTAGTGAACTGTGAGGCGTATGAAATAAAAAACCGATATCCCGCTTTCAAGATACCGGTTAAGAGGAAAATCCGCTGGCTGGACAGGATATTACAGCGTTTGCGCCAGCTTGAGTGTGGCGGCAATGTTGCGCGCAGATTTACGCAGATTGTCGGCGGCGTTGGCCAGCGCGTCTTCCAGCGAGCAGATGCTGTAAAGCACGGAGAAAACGGCGTCGATGCCGTGATCAAACACTACGTCAACGTCTTTGGTCAGGCTGCCACCGATGGCGATCACCGGTTTGTTATAACGTTTTGCCACGCGCGCGACGCCAATCGGCACCTTGCCGTTAATGCTTTGGCTGTCGATTCGTCCTTCGCCGGTGATCACCAGCGTGGCGTCTTTGACCAGCGCGTCTAACCCAAGCGCTTCGGTCACAATATCAATGCCTTGCCGCAAATCGGCCTGACAGAATCCGTGCAGCGCCGCGCCCATTCCACCCGCCGCGCCCGCGCCGGGTACGTTATCGACCTCTATGCCGAGGTCCCGTTTAATCACCTCGGCGTACTGTTTGAGATAGCCGTCGAGCTGGGTAACCATCTCCGGCGTCGCGCCCTTTTGCGGCCCGAAAATCGCCGACGCGCCGTTTTTGCCGGTCAGCGGATTAGTGACGTCGCAGGCCACTTCAAAACGACAATCTTTGATGCGCGAGTCTAATTCGCTGACATCGATCGTTGCTAACTCCGCCAGCGCGCCGCCGCCGTAACCGATCTCTTTGCCCTGTTTATCAAGCAGTTTCGCACCAAGCGCCTGCATCATGCCCGCGCCGCCGTCGTTGGTTGCGCTGCCGCCGATGCCGATAATGCAGTGATCCACGCCGCGATCGAGCGCGCTTTTAATCAGTTCGCCGGTGCCGTAAGAGGTGGTTTTTAAGGGATTACGTTTTGCCTGCGGCACGCTTTCCAGGCCGCTGGCGGCGGCCATCTCGATAAAGGCTATTTTCTCGTCGCCAGAGAGGCCAAAAAATGCGTCGATCGGTTCGCCAAGCGGCCCGGTAACCTTGATTTTTATCACTTTCCCCTGCGTTGCGGCGACCATGGCTTCAACGGTGCCTTCGCCGCCGTCGGCAACCGGCAGCCGAAAATAGTCGGCATCTGGAAAGATTTCACGAAAGCCGCTTTCGATGGCTTTTGCCACCTCCAACGCGGACAAGCTCTCTTTAAACGAATCGGGTGCGATGACAATTTTCATAAACAATCCCTTTTTGGCCCAAGTCTTTAGCATAGTACGTACAGAGGAATAGTACGTGTAGGAGAATAGTCCGTGTAGAGGAATAGTACGTGCAGGAAAGATGGAGACAAAAAAGGGCAGGCCGAAGCCTGCCCTACTGTTTTTCATTACAACTAAAAGTTTTCATTACTGCTAAAAGCGAAAGCGGGTTACTGTGCGAGCAGGTAGATCTTGCTGTCGCCGCGCTGAATATCCAGCGCCAGCACGCCCGGCTTGCTGTCGAGAACCTTGCGCAGCTCGCCCAGATTATTCACCGCCTGCTGGTTTACGCCGTGAATAATGTCGCCTTTTTTCAGCCCGACACGCGCCGCCGTTGAGCCCGGCTTCACGGTATCAACTTTCACGCCTTTCTGGCCGTTGGCATCAAAGTTGCTCAGCTCGGCCCCTTCGATTCCGGTATACACCGTCGCGGACGCGATTTGCGCAGGCTGCGTGCTCTGCTGCAAGGTCACGTCAACGCTCAGCGGTTTGCCGTCACGCAGCAGGCCGATGGTGATTTTGCTGCCAATCGCCATCGTGCCGACGTCGGCACGGAACGAGGCGAAGCTGCTGATCGGCTTGCCGTTCATGCTGACAATCACGTCGCCCGCTTTAATACCGGCCTTTTCGGCGGCAGATTTCGGCAACACCTGGCTGATAAAGGCGCCGCGCTGCGCGTCAACCTTCATGGCTTTCGCCAATTCGGAATTCAGCTCGGTACCCATAATGCCCAGCTCGCCGCGTTTCACCTGGCCGAACTCAACCATCTGCTTAGTCAGGTTCTGCACCATGTTGCTCGGAATGGCAAAACCAATGCCGATGTTGCCGCCGTCTGGCGCAAGAATGGCGGTGTTCAGGCCGATCAGTTCACCGTTGAGGTTGACCAGCGCGCCGCCCGAGTTACCGCGGTTGATAGCGGCATCGGTCTGGATAAAGTTCTCGTAATTTTCGATGTTCAGCCCGCTACGACCCAGCGCGGAAACGATACCCGAGGTCGCGGTTTCGCCCAGTCCGTAAGGGTTACCGATGGCGACAGTGTAGTCGCCCACGCGCAGCTGTTCGGAATCGGCAAACTTGATGGCGGTCAGATTTTTGGCATCGATCAGCTGAATCACGGCGATATCGGACTGAGGATCCTTGCCGATCACTTTCGCGGTGAAACGACGTCCGTCGTTAAGCTGAACGGTAATTTTATTGGCGTTGTCGACCACGTGATTGTTGGTCACCACGTAACCTTTCGCCGCATCAATAATGACGCCGGAACCCAGCGCCTGGAAGGCCTGTTTGGCCTGCGGCTGCTGTGGCTGGCCGTCGTCGCTGCCATCATCACCGCCCGCGCCGCCCTGCTGGCAAACCGGGGAGTTCTGGAACGGGGAACCATCCTGACAAAGCGGGGAATTCTCACCAAAGAACTGCTGGAATTGTTGTCCCATGCGCGGCGTTTTCACGGGCGCGCTGCCGTCGATATTAATGCTGACCACGGAAGGCATCACCTTCTCGAGCATCGGGGCGAGGCTTGGAACCTGGGTAGAACTTGAAGATGCAGTCTCTGCAGCCAATGCCGATGAAACAGGCGCGACAGCCATACCAACACTTAACGCCAATGCGCTCAAGAATAGAGTAGTTTTTTTCATCAGAAGAAATCTCTTTAAATTATTGGGTGGCGACAGGGCTTTGCCACCTTGTCAGGTAGTCGATTACTGAGATTTTATTAATAACCCGAAGTTCATCTTCGTCGAACTGACAATAGTAAAAAAGTATTGTCATAATTTACAAAAGCCTACTTTTTAATCAGCCTTTTATGGGGATAAACGCGGTGAAAATCGCCGTTTTTACCCCGATTATTCTGCCGCCATCAGTCGGCGATACTCGTCGTAAGCATAAAGATCGGTCATGCCGCTGATGTAATCCTGAATCATCCGCGCACGATGATAATATTCCATCACCTCTCTTTCTTCCTGCGGGCGGTTTAAAAGCCGTGCCATCGCCTCGCTATAGGCTAATCGGTGCTTGGCAGAGAGTTTATGAAATAGCCTTGTTTCAATAGGATAGCTCCGATGCGTGTCTTTCTCGACTAATTCGCTAAAATCGTCGAGCGGCATATCGAGCAACGGGCTGTAAATATCCAGCAGGCCGCTTATCACGCGATACCCCTGTAACTCCAGCTCCTCGACCTCGTAGTGATTAAAGACGTGCTTGAACGCCACGCTTTTATAACTCTCCAGCAGGCGGTTGGCCTGACTGTCATCTTCAAGTAAAGCCTGATTGAAGGTTCCTGAAAATATTGACGATAAATTACTTATGAAACGCGTCGCGGCGTGCGGAACCAGCTGTTTTACCGTCTGGACGCGCAGCTCCATAAAGAAGTAATCGACCGGATTGCGGAAGGTTCGCGCCCGATCCATTTTCTGATACGCCACCTCGACCACCTTATCAAACAGGTCGCCCGCCGCGCTTTCGCCCCACTCTTTTTTAAGATGTCGATAGAGCTGCTCGACGGTAAAAATGTCTTTTTCGACCGCGTCTTCCAAGTCGGCGATACAGTAAGAGATATCATCCGCCGCCTCCATGATGTAGGTCAGCGGAAAGCGACTGAACTCGCCCAACCCGACCTCGGCGCGCAGGCGTTGAATAAATGGCTCTTCAGAAAGATAAAAGCCCGGCTTTTTCATCAGGTAATCACAGGTTTCTGGCAAGGGCTCAAACCAGTAGGCCGGACGGGTATATTTGAGGATGCAGGCGGTTTGGGTAAAGGTCAGATTGAGCTTCAGCAGGGTAAACACCAGCCGAATCGCCTGCGCATTGCCGTCGAAATGACACAGATCGTAGCGCACCTTTTTGCGCAGTAAATCCAGCGTTTCGTCTTGCCCTTCGCGGCGTAAAAAGCCCAGACTACAGCTCTCGAAGGCCGTGCTGCCGCTTTTAAGACTGGCGAGATCCATGCGTTTGGCGAACCAGTTATTGATCGCCGATTCGCCAAAATGCCCGAACGGCGGATTGCCAATGTCATGCATCAGGCAGGCCATTTCGACCACGCTTTCAAAGGGATCGCTGGATCCGCTCAGGCCAAGACTTTCCAGACTGCCCGCCTTGCCGAGATGATAAAGAATCTCTTTGGCGATGTGTCGGCCAACTTGCTGCACCTCCATCGAATGGGTCAGACGGCTGCGCACGGCGGCGTTTTTTTCCAGCGGAAAGACCTGCGTTTTCTGCTGCAAACGGCGGATCGCGGCGGAGTTGATGATTCGCCCGCGATCGCTCTCGAACTGGCGAATAATGTCATACGCATCCGCGGTTTCAATCGGCGGACTAAAGGGACGCTGAACGTTGAATTTCGTTTTAAAATCGATCCCAGACATGATTTCCTACCTTATCAGACACTTCATCCGCCAGTGTTGCCCAGTCTACGCGGCAGCAAACGCATTAATTCCTCTCATTAGCCATGATAGACTATGCCGCATTGGTCGAGGCCGTGTCCAACGCTGCGCCTCCAAAAGAACCGTATTTTCCATGCCCTGACTCCTGGCGAGCGGGGGACAATTTTCTTATCTGCACGCATTTATCTTCAAGGTAGGCATTATGAAAGTAGGCATCATCGGCGCAATGGAGCAGGAAGTCACCCTGCTGCGCGACAAAATCGAAAATCGTCAAACTATTCAACGCGCTGGCTGTGAAATCTACACCGGCCAGCTGCACGGCGTAGACGTCGCGCTGCTGAAATCCGGCATCGGTAAAGTCTCTGCGGCGATGGGCACCACCCTGCTGCTGGAACATTGCCAGCCTGACGTAGTGATCAATACCGGTTCAGCGGGTGGCTTGGCTAACACGTTGAAAGTCGGCGATATTGTGGTCTCTGAAGAAGTGCGTTATCACGACGCCGACGTCACCGCGTTTGGCTATGAGCCGGGCCAGATGGCCGGTTGTCCGCCCTCTTTCGTGGCCGATGCCGAGCTGATTAAACTCGCCGAAAGCTGCATCACCGGTCTGAATCTGAATGCCGTGCGCGGCCTGATTTGCAGCGGCGACGCGTTTATTAATGGCGCAGAGCCGCTGGCGCGTATCCGCAATACCTTCCCAACCGTCGCTGCGGTCGAGATGGAAGCCGCCGCCGTGGGCCACGTTTGTCACCTGTTCAACACGCCGTTTGTGGTAGTTCGCGCGATTTCTGACGTCGCCGACACCGAATCGCACCTGAGCTTTGAAGAGTTCCTGGTGGTCGCGGCCGAGCAGTCGACCTTAATGGTAGATGCCATGCTGAAATCGCTGGCAGCGAAAGCGGCATAATCGACCTTGAAGCCCTTGCCGGGACAAAGTTTGCGTAAAAAGAACCTGCTTAACATTCGTTTGCTAAACATTCGTTTGCTTAGCAGGAGCTTGCTGAGCGCGTTTTTGCTGACCGCGCTGTGGCTGCCTTTTGCGGCGACGGCGCAGGTCGCTGAGCGAGTGATTAGCCTTGCGCCCAATCTCACCGAGCTGGCCTACGCCGCCGGTTTGGGTGACAAGCTGGTGGGCGTCAGTGCTTATTCAGACTATCCGCCGCAGGCAGAGAAAATCGAGCAGGTGGCGAACTGGCAAGGGCTTAACGTCGAAAGAATTTTGGCGTTGAAACCTGATTTGGTGCTGGCGTGGCGTGGCGGTAATCCGCAGCGCCCGCTGGATCAGCTAGCCTCGCTCGGGATCAACATTATTTATCTGGATCCTGAAAGCGTCGAGCAGATTGCCACGGCGCTAGACTTTCTCGCCGATTACAGCGCCACGCCAGAGAGCGCGCACGCGGCGGCAGACAAGCTCCGCCAGCAGCTAAGCCAGCTCAGGGCGCGTCACGTGCAGCGTCCGCCGTTACCGGTATTTATTCAATTTTCGACCCAGCCGCTGTTTACCACTTCCGGAAAAACCCTGCAAAATCAGATAGCCAGCCTTTGTGGCGCCGAGAATATTTTTGCCGACAGCCCCGCGCCGTGGCCGCAGGTCAGCCGCGAGCAGGTGTTAAGCCGTAAACCGCAGGCGATTATTTTTCCGGGCGACGCCAAGGGAAAAGCAGCGATTCAAGATTTTTGGCACGGACAGCTCGAGGTGCCAACGCTGGCAGTTAACGAAGACGGGTTTAATCGCGCAGGTCCACGAGTCATGCTGGCGGCGCAGCAACTGTGTGCCGAAATCGACGCCCTCTCTTCTCGCCTCAACGTGCGCCAAAAAAACCATAAAAAAAACCCGCGCCGAAGCACAGGTTTCTTGTTGTTTCACTCTGTAGAGTCACTCAATCTTCTACTCTCTAGAGCAAATAAACGCTTAGATGCTGAAGGATGAACCACAGCCGCAGGTGGTTTTAGCGTTCGGGTTAGTCACCACGAAGCGGGATCCTTCCAGTCCTTCGGTGTAATCCACCGAACCACCGACCAGATATTGCAGGCTCATTGGGTCAACCACCAGCGCAACGCCAGATTTCTCGATGGTCATGTCGCCGTCGTTAATCTTGTCGTCGAAGGTGAAGCCGTATTGGAATCCGCTGCAACCGCCGCCGGTAATGTACACGCGCAGTTTCAGGGCTGGATTCTCTTCGTCGGCCACCAGATTTTTCACTTTACGGGCTGCGGCTTCAGTAAATTGCAACGGCAGCGCGACGGCTTCGTCGAAGGTTGGCTCGCTTAAAATAGGTTCACTCATAATAATTACTCCCAATCCGAATTCTGTTCAGGCCGTCGGATTGACTGTCTGAATAATGAACTGATTATCTTATACCTGCATCACAGATTCAAGTATGAGCCGTTTTGCCCACGCCGTCCCGCATAATTTAAGAGTTACTTAACTTTATCACAGGGAGGATTATCCGCCCGTGCTATCTGTGCTAACGCCCTGCTGCTGACGTGCGGCCTGTTCTCTTTCCTGCTTCTGTAACGTGCGGGTTAATAGAGCCGAATACAAGGGCTTACCGCCTAAAAACTGCGCCAGCAAGGTCGCGCCGAGGCAGGTAATAATCATCGGCAAAATCAGCTGATAGTTTTCAGTCATCTCGAGCACTAACACAATGCCGGTCAGCGGCGCACGCACGGTGGCGGCAAACAGCGCGCCCATTCCGGCAATCGCAAAGGTGCCCGGCTGAATGCCGTACTGCGGAAATATCGCGGCGGCGGCCATGCCAAACGCGGTGCCAAGCAGCGTGCCGAGCGCCAGCATTGGCGCAAAAATCCCGCCGGGCGCGCCGGAGGAGAAGCACAACAGCGTGGTCGCCACACGGGTGATGAAAATAAACAGCAGCATGCCGAGCGAATATTTGCCCGCCGCCGCCAGCGGGATCAGCGCGAAACCGCCACCCGCCGCTTCGGGCTGGATCAACCCGAGCAGGCCGCAGAAACCGCCCAGCACGCCGCCAATCAGCAGGATTTTGCGCAGATTGCCGCCGTGCAGCTTGGCAAACATGTCCTGCGTGCGGAAAATGAGTGCGTTAAAACAGACGCCTACCCCACCAAATACCATGCCCAGCACTAAATAAAGCCAGAAAGTATTGAGCGAAACGTTCGCCAGCATGCCGACATCAATCACCGCGTGCTCGCCGTTAAACAACCGATAAACAATGCTCGACATGATCACGCCGATAAACACCGCTTTGACCGAAATCAGGCTGTAGCGAAACTGTAGACGCATCTCTTCGATGATAAACAGAATGCCGGCCAGCGGCGCGTTGAAGGCCGCCGACAGCCCCGCCGCCGCGCCCGTCGCCAGTAACGTGTGGCGTGCTTCGGCGCTGCGCATACGGAAAATATCCGCCAGCATCTTGCCAAGATTGGCCCCCATCTGCACCGTCGGCCCTTCACGTCCCAACACCATTCCCGCGCCGAGCGTGCCCATGCCGCCTACAAATTTCACCGGAATTACTCGCCACCAGCGCACGGGCCGCAGCTCTTCCAGCGCGCCTTCAATCTCGGGAATGCCGGAACCGCTGGCCTCGGGCGCAAAGCGGCGCACCAGATAATAGCCCAGCATCGCCAGCAGCGCAGAGGCGATAAAAGTCAGCGGCCACAGCAACCAAGCGTGGCCGCTGACGTGGTCTAAACTCGAAAGCCTGACGTGCATCACCCAGTCAACGGCCTTCTCGAACGCCACGCCGAGCAGTCCGGCCAGCATGCCGACCAGCGCGGCGACGATCAAAATCGCGACGGGCGTTTTGTCACGACGCAAGAATTGGCGCAAAACGTCGGTCGGACGCCTGCGCTGAGGAAGCCCTGAAGGCGTGGGCTGCGTTACCGAGGATTCAGTCATGAGATTCTTTTTAATCTTATTTTTAAGAAAGTAAGCGGAAAAATCAGGGTAAAGAGTTAATCATAAAAATCGCACAGACGGGATGCATAATATATTTCTTAACCTTTCACAGGCCGTCAAAGATTTCATAACGGCGCCATGTTCTTTAGAATAGGGCATAGCGTGAGGCTGTCAGCACAGACGGCCTTTTCACAGTACTCTTTTTCCTCGGGCGAGATTACCAAGCCAGCCCGAAAAAAAACCAGGAGCCGATCAATGAGTAAGTCAGAAAGTCTATTCACCCAAGCGCAAACGCTGATCCCCGGAGGCGTTAACTCGCCGGTGCGTGCGTTTAACGGCGTTGGCGGTGTGCCACTGTTCATTGAACGTGCCGATGGCGCGTATTTATATGATGCGGATGGCAAAGCCTATCTCGACTACGTGGGTTCGTGGGGTCCGATGGTGTTGGGCCACAACAACGCCGCCATTCGCGACGCCGTTATCGAAGCTGCCCAGCGTGGCCTGAGCTTTGGCGCGCCGACCGAAATGGAAGTCAAAATGGCCGAACTGGTCACCACGTTGGTGCCAAGCATGGACATGGTACGCATGGTGAACTCCGGCACCGAAGCCACCATGAGCGCCATTCGTCTGGCGCGCGGCTTCACCCATCGCGACAAAATCATCAAGTTTGAAGGTTGCTATCACGGCCACGCCGACTGCCTGCTGGTGAAAGCCGGTTCGGGCGCGCTGACGCTGGGCCAGCCAAATTCACCGGGCGTGCCGGCCGATTTCGCCAAGCACACCCTGACCTGCACCTTTAACGATCTCGATTCCGTGCGCACCGTGTTCGAGCAGTATCCTGAAGAGGTGGCCTGTATTATCGTCGAGCCGGTTGCCGGTAACATGAACTGCGTACCGCCACAGCCGGAATTCCTGGCGGGCCTGCGCGCGCTGTGTGATGAATTCGGCGCGCTGCTGATTATCGATGAAGTGATGACCGGTTTCCGCGTCGCACTTGGCGGCGCTCAGGCGCATTACAATGTGGTGCCAGACCTGACCTGCCTCGGCAAAATTATTGGCGGCGGCATGCCGGTTGGCGCGTTCGGCGGACGTCGTGAAGTGATGGAAGCGCTGGCACCGACGGGTCCGGTTTATCAGGCAGGTACGCTTTCAGGTAACCCGATCGCGATGGCCGCCGGTCTGGCCTGTCTGACGCAGGTTTCCCAGCCGGGCGTACATCAGAAGCTGACCGACTTGACCACTCAGCTGGCGGAAGGTCTGAAAGCCGCCGCCGCTGCGGAAAACATTCCATTGGTAGTCAACCACGTTGGCGGCATGTTCGGCGTGTTCTTTACCGAGCTCGAAACCGTGACCTCTTATCAAGACGTGATGCAGTCCAACGTCGAGCGCTTCAAGAAATTCTTCCACTTGATGCTGGAAGAAGGCGTTTACCTCGCCCCTTCCGCTTTCGAAGCTGGCTTTATGTCGCTGGCCCACACGCCGGAAGATATTCAGCACACCGTCGACGCCGCACGTCGCTGTTTCGCCAAGCTGTGATTTTCTAAATAAACAGGCCTGTCGCCAGGTAACCTCTCTTCTTGAAAGAGAGGTTGTTAAAACCAAAGTTATTGTAGCGACAGCAGCTTATTAAGGTGGCGACAGCAGCTTGTTAATGTGCCGACAGCAACTTGTTACGGTATCTAAGCACAGTCTCGACCGCCGTGGGGCTGTGCTTATTGTTTACGGATGGGTTAGCAGGTAGATCGGCTGGCCGGCGATTTCCATTCTCCACATCAGCCACTGCCCTTTTGACCTCCAGCAGCTTGTTTTTCGCGCTCGCCCTTACCGCGACGCCGCCGTTAATTCCCTGTTGTCCGAGAATGCCGAGGCTCATTCCCGCATTCATCATCTCCACGCTGGTACTGTTATATTTTCCGCCCAGCGGCGTTTTCCCGATCGCATAACCCGCCGCCACCGCGCCTAAAATGCCCGCTCCGGCAGCATTCCCAATATTCGGCGGTAACAAGAAATAGGCGCCTACGCCGGTAATTCCTCCACCCACCGAACTCAATAGAATGTTTTGCATAAAGGCCGCCCACTCATGCTGCGGATAAGTAGTCTTACTGCTGTAAGTGACATAATCTGACCCTTGAAGCCCTATCTTGGTGTCATTCGACGTTGCCGATAAATTGATTCGGGTGCGCAAAAGCTGCTCGGTGGTGTATTTCAATCCTTTGTAATCGTAATGACCGTTGGCCTTGTTATGCTCAAACAGCAGGCTTACGCCGATTCTATTTCGCGCCAATACGCCTACGCCCGCGCTGAATCCGACAGGCATTTCCTTTGTTATTAGCTTATTCGGCCCCGTCATTAACTTATTGGAAGAGATCCCGGCTAACGCGCCCGTTTCAAGATTAATAAACACGTCGGGAGAGATCTTGTTCGGCTTGCCGAATAGGCTGTCGACAATAGTTTCGGAGGGCAACGTCAGACGCAATTGAAGCGCGATTCGTGCATAACCTACGCCCATGAAAGGTACGCCGTAACCCGCGTGCAGTAAGGCGACGCGAGATTTTGGCGAGCAGGTTTCCCTTATCATCTCGGCCAGCAGGTTTTTATTTTCTATCTTGCATTTCTTGAGTGATTCGGCGAGCGCGTCACGTGCCGACGCCTGCTGATGAGTTTGTTGCTCAATACTGATTACCGCCGATCCGGTTCTGATTGCCGCGGATTCCGCTCTGATTACTGCCGAATAGTCGTCAATGAGTTCACGCACCACGTCGGGCGTCACATTCAACCTCTTCGCCATATTAATAAGCACCTCTTCATGAACTTCACTGAGTAACTGCTCAAGAAATTCGGCTATCTCAGATAAAACTTTATTACTGACCTCCTCATAAGCATGATGATAAATATGGGCGACGGTGTTAACTAACGTATTCTCTTTCACCGAAGGCAGGCATTTTGTTGCGTAATGGCAACAGCTATTATTCTGTTTAGTTGCGGGAATATCATTTTCTGTAATCCGCGGCAGGCTTTTAGGTTGGGTTGAAATAACCTGACCGAGCGAAGGAGAAGCAGAGGCGCTCGCCACGCTTTCAATATTTCGAATGAGATTTGAGGTGTGATTATTTGAAGTTTGGTTATTTGAAAGATAATAATCAGCAGGCAGATTATTGGAAATAATATAAGGCAGCGTGGGCGGAATATCCCCGCGAGAGACAAATAAAGAGAGCATAGTTATTCCTGGTTAATAAATGGTTTTAAATAATACAGAAGAAATAGAAAAGGCATTCCCCCGTCGATAACAGAGGAATGCTTTTATGGGTCTTATTTATAATCTAATGAATAAAAAATAATAAAAAATACATCTGCACTAATAAAAAAGAACTCATTTTTCCATCGCGCATTTCTTTAACGCTAACGCGGCTGATTTACGTTCCAGTTCCAGCGCACCGCGATGAGCCAGGATGCAGAAAATAATGCAGCACACCGATCCGCCCATCAAGAGATAGAATCCGGCATGCCAGCCGTATTTATCAACTAACACGCCAAACAGGATGGTGCCGAACGAGCTGCCCAGAATATAACTTAGGAATCCTCGCAGCCCAACGGCCGAACCGACGGCAAAGCGTGGCACGATTTCCATGGTTTGTACCGAGGCCAAAAATTGCGGCACGTAGATTAAACAGCCGACGGTACAGGCAAAAAACGAAATCAGGAATACCGAATCGCTTTCCCAGTAGCCGAGCAGGCAGAAGAAGATGATGGACATGCAAATAATGGCGAGCGGCATGCGTCGCCCTTTAAATAGCTTATCGGTTAACCAGCCGGCCAGTAAGGTAGACGGTATCGCTGCCCATTCAAAGAATAAGAACGCGACACTCATCTCTTCTTTAGAAAAGTTTTTCACCGTCAGAAGATAGATAGGTAACCAGCTGATAACACCAAACCTGACCATATAAACAAACACGTCAACAAAAGAGACATACCAGGCGTTTTTATTTTTCAGCACGTAGGTGCAGAAAATCTGGTACGAATTCATATTTTCAGGCGGCAGTGCTAAATCATTATCATCAATAATAATTTTTTCATGAGGTAGCATTTCATCGAGGCTGGGTAATCCTTCCTGAGGCGGCGTGCCCTTTCCGAGCGTTAAAATAATGCCGGTAAATAACACCGCGACGCCGGCAGGAATTATATAGTGTGCAATCCGCCAGTGTTCGGTGCCCACCGTCGCCAGAGCAACGCCGATAAGAGGGGCCACAATGCCGCCGCCGATGTTATGCGATATGTTCCAGAAAGCCGTAACGCGACCGCGCACGCTCTTCGGGAACCAGTTGGCGATGGTAATAAACGATGGCCCGACGCCCATGCCCTGAAAGAGGCCGTTACATACCACCAGCGCCACAAAGACCCAGAACATGTTGCTGAATCCGAGCGCGACGTTGACCACGGCGCACATAAACAGGCCGCACGCCATAAAGACTTTGGGGCTCATCTTGTCGGACAGGCTGCTCATAACCCCCTTGCTTATGCCGTAGGCAATCAGCATACAGCTGCTTAAAAAGCCGATTTGCGTCGCGCTTAGTTCAAGGTGATCTTTTAAATAAGGCGTTGAGAGAATAAAATTGCTGCGCACAATATAATAAGCCATATAGCCTAAAAATACGCTCATCAAGGCCTGAACACGATATAGCCGATAGGTTGCCGGAATATCCTCCGTGGCAACCTTTCTGGCGTTTTTACTTTGAAACACTGTCATAATTAAATATTCCTTTATATGATAAAGCCTAATATCGAGATTTTTATTAACAGTCATCAAGCTATTTTAACCGCGCGGCAACCTCTCTTTTCCTTACAAATCAGATGATTTATTTTTAGACACCTTATCTCAGATAAGTACGGCGAATACTCATATAAAACGCGCTTTATATTTTCGATCGCTATTCTTTAATATCTATTTTTTAACTTTCATGTTAATGCAAAAAAAACGGGGGATCTCCTGAGAGATCCCCCGCCAAATGATTTATTATTTTTAAATAAACAGTGTTATTTTTTCTATTTAATAACCCGCTAACGTGACCCTTTAAATCAATCCGTTTAATTCAACCTATTTAACTCAAACTGTTTAACCCGACCTATTTATGCCGCCTGTTTACGTAATAAATAGATAAAATACGGTGCGCCGATAAAGGTCGCCAGCAGCCCGGCCGGGATCTGGTTCGGGAACAGGATCATGCGACCACACCAGTCGGCCAGCACCATCAGTAATCCGCCCAGCACGCTCGCCACCATCCACTGCGGCAAAGCCCGCCTAAAACCTAACATTCGCGCCATGTGCGGGGCCATCAGTCCGATAAAACTCATCGGCCCGACGGTTAACGTCGCGACGGCGGTCATCACGGCGGCCATTGCCAGCAGCGCAATACGACTGAACGTCAAGGGCAAGCCAATCGACCGGCCCGTGACGCTGCCCAGCGGCAGAATGGTTATCCAGCGACGGAAGAACGGCACCAGCGCCAGCAGCACGAGAGCCAAAATGGCGCTGCGCCACGCCTGCGCCACGGTTACCGAATAGGTTGAGCCTGAAATCCACGACAGCAAATCGCCCATGCGCGGGTCGCCGCTCGCCAATAACAGGCTTAAAACCGTGTTAAAGGCGGTGCTAAGCGCGATGCCGGTTAACAGCATGCGCTCCGGCGAAAATCGGCGTAAACCCGAAACCAGCATGATAATCAGCAGCGTTACGCCTGCTCCGAGGCTTCCGGCAGGCAGCAGCCATGCGAAGGCGTCGCCGGGCACTAAAAACAGCATCAGCACTACGCCGAACGCCGCGCCCGAGCTAATCCCCAACACTTCCGGGCTCGCCATCGCGTTGCCCGTCAGTTTTTGGATAATAACGCCCGCAGAGGCGAGCATCACGCCCGCCGCCAGCGCGGCAAAAATACGCGGCGTGCGCCACGGCAGCAGCAGGTCAAGCTCGTGCCCCATCGACCAATTCCAGCCCTGCGCGTTGCGGCCAAAACAGAAGGCGACGGCCAGTCCGGCTAGCAGCAGCGCGCCCGCCAGCAGCATCCAGCGTAGCAAATGGTGACGCTCTTTCGGCACGTGATCGCCCTGATTCATGGGCGGCGGCACGGCGCTGTGGCGCAAACGCGGCAGTAGCCACAGCAGAATCGGCGCGCCCACCAGCGCCGTTGCCGCCCCCGTCGAGACCTCAAACCACACGCCGCTCAGCCACATTACGATTTGGTCGGTGAGCCACAGCAGCAGCGCGCCGATAATCGGTGCCAGCACAAGGCGCGAAAACAGCCGCCGCGCGCCGAGAATTTTAGCCAGCAGTGGGGCAAACAGGCCGATAAAACCGATAATGCCGACCGCGTTGACCAGCTGCGCACTCATCAGAATCGCTATCGCCAACACTACGAATCGCGCCGCCGACAGCCCGAGCCCGAGATTTTTGGCGATGCCGTCGTCCAGCCCCAACAGCGTCATCGGTCGCTGTAGCAAAAACGCCAGCAGCCAGACCACCACGAGGCGCGGCAGCAGAAAGCTCGCCGTGCTCCAATCCTGCTGGTTAAGCGAACCCGTGTTCCAAATGTAGAGGCTTTGCAGCTGCTGGAAGTTGAACAGCCCAAGCAGGCTGCTGACCGCGCCGCAGTAAAGGCCGAGCACCAGACCCGCTAGAATCAGCGTTACCGGCGACATTCGCTTGCCCCACGCCACGCCGAACACCAGCAGGCCGACCACCATCGCGCCGAACATTGCGGCAAACTGCTGGGTGAATTCACCGCCCGGCAGGCTCCACAATGTCGCGACCGTCAAACCCAGCTGCGCACCGGCAGAAACGCCCAGCGTCGAGGGTTCGGCCAGCGGATTGCGCAGCATCTGCTGAAACAGCAGCCCGACCAGCCCGAGTCCGGCACCGGCCAGCAGCGCAACGGCGGAACGCGGTAACAGGCTGTAATGAAACAGCATTTGGCGGACGTCATCGATATTGGGCCGCCATAGCGCCTCGCGCCACAGGGCAAAAGGCAGCTGTTGATGCAGATTATAAAGCGTGAGCAGCACGCAGATTGCCGCAATAAAAATCAGCAAAATCAAGGTCTGGCTGAGTGAGCGGCGATTCATGCGGGCTTCCCGAGCGTATTCGATAAAATATGACAAAAGCGCATGGCGCACAGCGTCGCGCCGTAGAACCAGACGGCGGGCACGATGCTGAGCTGGTTTTCGCGCACAAACGGCAGCGATTGCCACAGCGGCGAGCGAGCGACCTCATCGATTATCGCCTTGCTGCCGTGGTCGAAGCACAGCGCACGGGCGTTTTTGATCGACGCCAGCCGCTCAATGCCGACCGTCGCGCTGCCCCAATAATTTTTCTCGCCGTCCCAGGCGTTAGTTAAGCCGACGTCGCTCATCACTTCCTGCAATAAACTGCCTTCGCCAAACACCAAAACGTGACGTTTATCGAGGAACGAAAACAGCAGCACGGGTCGATCGGCGGCGGATTTCAGCTGTTCGCGGGTTTGTGCGACGACCTCGCGATAGCGTTGCAGATGCGCGGCGGCCCTCTCCTGCAAGCCTAAATAATCGGCTAAGTTATTGAGGGATCGAATCGCCTGTTGCAGCGGATGACCACTGCCGTCGTTGGCGGTCACGGTGAGCACGGGGGAAATAGGCCTCAGCTTGCCGGCTTTGGGTCCATAACCTTGCGAGACCAAAATCAGCGAAGGATTCATCTGCTGAATCAGTTCCAGATTGGGCGCGGTGCGCAGTCCGACCTCAACGACCGACGGCGGCAGCTGCGGCTCTTCCACCCACAGGTTGTAATTGGGGATATCGGCCACGCCCATCGGCGTTACGCCCAGCGCCAGCAGCAGCTCGACGGGCAGCCATTCCAGCGCAATGATGCGGCGCAAATCGAGGGGCGGCGAGGAGAACGCGGGCAGCGAAGCCACCAGCGGTGCCAAAGCCAGCGCCTGCAAGACGCGACGGCGCGTTAAATTATTCATCCAAACCTAATCCACGCTGGTTGATAAGAGGTTGTTAATCAATGGCTTTTATAAACTCTTGCTAATAAACGAAGCTAATCGGCGAACCTCCGGCCGGATGTGGCACGGTGCCCATCGGAATGCCGTAAACCTGCTCCAGTACCTCGCCATTCATCATCGCTTCGGGGCTGCCTTCGGCAATCATTTTGCCACCGCGCAGCGCCACCAGACGGTCACAATAGCGCGCCGCCATATTAATGTCGTGCAGCACGGCAATTACCGTTAAGCCTTTTTGATGGCTAAGCCGTTGAATCAACGCCAATACTTCGACCTGATGCGCAATATCCAGCGCGGAGGTCGGCTCGTCGAGCAGTAAACAGCGGCTGTCCTGCGCTACCAGCATCGCGAGCCAGGCGCGCTGACGTTCGCCGCCGGAGAGGCTGTCGACCAGACGCTGGGCAAAAGGCTTGAGGCCCACCAGCTCGATCGCCTCGTCAACCTTCTCGCGATCCTGCTGACGAAATCGCCCCAGCGCGCCGTGCCACGGATAACGCCCCATCGCCACCAGCTCGTGAACCGTCATGCCTTCCGCGGTGGGAAGTTGCTGCGGCAGATAGGCGACCTGACGGGCAAAGGCCTTGCTTTCCCACTGATCGACCGGCTTTTCGTTAAGCAAAACCTGCCCTGAAGAGGCGGGCTGATGACGGCCCAGCATTTTCAGCAGGGTCGACTTGCCGGAGCCGTTGTGACCAATCAAACCACAGACTTTGCCCTGCGGAAAGGTGAGCGAAAGCGGCGCGAGCAGCGTGCGTCCGGGCACGGTAAAACTGACCTGATCCAGACGATAAACGCTGTCGGCAAGCGCCGGTTGCTGCTCTGTAGGGGCAGTATTCATAAGGGCCTATCTTAAGTTAATCGGGCGCATAACAAGATGCGCCCGACTGTTTTCAGAACGGAAAAACCGGTTAGAAATGGAAAGTTGCGGTGGCGGTAATCTGACGATCGGTGCCCCAATAGCAGGCATAATCGCGATAACAGCTGGCAACGTATTCGCGGTCAAACAGGTTGTTAACGTTTACACCCACGGAAGAGCCCGGCAGGCCGAAACGTCCGAGATCGTATTTCACGGTGGCATCGACAATGGCGTAACTTGCCACGTTAAACGACTTGTTGGTGTCGTTGCCGGTGGTGTAGAAGCTCGATGTCGCGCCAACATAACGCACGCCGGAACCCACGGTAAAGCCGCTCAGCGCCGTCTCGTGGAAGGTGTAATCCGCCCACAGCGACGCCATGTTGCGCGGCACTTCTACCGGACGCTGGCCTTCATAGTTGGTGTCGTGCGTATATTTCGCATCGGTAAAGGTATACGAAGCGATAACATTTATATTGGCATTTACGGCGGCTTTTGCTTCCAGCTCGACGCCGCGTGAACGAATCACGCCGGATTGTACGCTTGCAAACGTGTTGTCTGGGTCAACCGTCAGATTGTTGTCTTTGGTCAGCTGATACACCGCCGCCGTCAGGCTGATTGGGCGATCGTCAGGAATAAACTTCAGGCCCGCTTCGTACTGTTTGCCGATGGAAGGTTTGAACGGCATGCCGTTTGCTGTCGATCCAGAAGTCGGTTCAAACGATTCGCTATAGCTGAAATAAGGCGAAATGCCGTTATCAAACAGATAGTTCAAACCGCCGCGCCACGTGAAACGATGGTCCTTGATTTCCGCCGTCGTGCCGCTGGTGCGCGTTAGGGTTGAGGTTTTAGCGATGTCATAACGGCCACCGGCGGTCAGGATCCAGTGGTTCCACTCGGCCTGATCCTGCATATACAGGCCCGTTTGCTCCTGACGATTCAACACGTTATACAGGAAACCGCCCTGCATATTGGAGTCGTTGTAGTTCGGATTGGTCAGGCTCAAATTGCTGGCGCTGCCGTAATCCGCATCAATACTGTTGCTCATGCGCATGTAATCGACGCCCATCAGCAAGGTGTGCTCGACGGCGGCGGTAGAGAATTTGGCCTGCGCCTGCGTATCAACGTCAAAGTTATTCAGCTTTTCTGCCGAGACCACCGATGCGCGAGAAATCTGCGCTGGCGCGACATAACCGGTGTCATAAATGCCGGTATATTTGCTGTCGATTTTGGTGTAGCGCAGGTTCTGACGCACGGTCCAGGTGTCATCAAACTGATGGCCAAAGCTGTAGCCGACCATCTTTTGATTGCGTGACAGTTTGCTGTTAGCGTCGCCGTCGTTGAAATCGGTCGAGAGTTTGCGCGCATTGCCGTTGGCATCGTAGTAAGGCACTACGGTGCCCTGACGCGGCATCCAGCCGTAGAATCCAGAATCTGGATCGTCCTGGAAATTGCTCAGGAAGGTGAATTCAGTTTTGTCGTCAGGACGCCAGCTGAAGGAAGGCGCAATGGCGAAACGCTTCTCTTTGGCTAACACCTGCTGGGTATTTTGGTCTTTCGCCAAGCCGGTCAGACGATAGGAGTAAACGCCCGCGTCGTCGATGGCGTCGCTGAAGTCGAAGCCGGTCTGATAAAGGCTGTCGGAGCCCATCGAGAACTGAATTTCATGCAGCGGCTGAGTGGTTGGGCGTTTGCTGACCATGGTGATCACGCCGCCCGGATTGCTCTTGCCGTAAAGCACGGAGGCCGGGCCGCGCAGCAGCTCGACGCGCTCAAGGAAATACGGGTCCATCGAGACTTCAGAATAGTTGTCGCCCTGAAGCTTGATGCCATCCAGATATTGGTTGGTGTTGACGGAGGTAAAACCGCGGATAGCAACGGCATCGTAAGTGCTTGAGCTGCCGCGGCTGGCGAAAACGCCCGGCGCATAGTTTAACGCTTCTTTAACCGTCGTCGGCTGGCGCATGTCCATCTCTTCACGCGTGACCACCGAAATTGACTGCGGCGTCTTGACGATTGGAGTGTCGGTTTTTGTGCCGCTCGCGCTTTGCTTGGCAACGATAGTCGGGGCTGGACCCCACGCGGACTCTGGCGCGACGTTGGATGTGCCATCGCCGACCACGGTGATTGTGTCGTTTTTTGGCGCACTCGTCGGCGTTTCAGCGGCAAGCGATTGAAAAGTAAGGCTAGACATCGCGACGGCGATCGTCAGGGCGAGTTTATTTCGGTTAAAGATCAGGGAGCAGTTTTTCACAGATGCAGCGCGCATTTGAGCCATGTTTTTATCTCTGGAGATATTGGAATAGGAATAGAAACGATAATTATTATTATAACGATCGCACTATATGCTTAAGGCCAAGATATCTGCAAGAGCATTTACTTTTAACGCTTCGCTGAACAATAGCGAACGAGGAGATATTTCCCTGCAAAGCCTGTGGGAAATAGTAGGGGAAGCCAGTCAATACGCGGCTTGCCGAGAGAAACAAAAAAAGCGCGATTTGCATCGCGCTTTATATTTTGTGGCTGATATTGCTCTAGACTTTGCGAAAATAGCGCTGTCGGCGTTATTTACTGCCGAACATGTCTTTTATCCACCCTGCCACACCATTACTGTCTTTCTGCTCATCCTGAGGCTGCTGCTGCTGTTGCTGCTGCGGCTGGCCCTGCGGCTGATTTTGCTGCTGCTGCTGTTGCAACAGCTGTTGTTGCTGTTGCTGCTGCTGATAAGCCGCGGCCTGAGCAGCCTGACACAGGTTGTTGGCGTCATCGGTCCAGACTGGAATGGTGCGCAGTCCGCCGCCGGAGAGCAAGCCACCGCCGGAATTACAGATGAAGTTACCGCCGTCATCTATGTTCATCATGCTGACGTCATCCGGCACCTGAAGATCCAGCGGCATCGGCGTAATGTTGCCGAGGTAGCGGCTGTACAACGCCAGCGCGCCGGTTGAACCCCAAAGCTTGGACGGACCGTTGTTATCGCGGCCAACCCAGGTAATCGCCACCTGATTGCCGTCGATACCCGCGAACCAGCTGTCACGTAGTTCGTTGGAGGTACCGGTTTTCGCCGCCAGATGCAGCTTCGGATATTTCACCGCCAGCGCGCGCGAAGTCCCTTCAGACACTACCTGCTGCATCGCGTACAGCGTCAGGTAAGCGGCTTCGGCAGGAACAACGCGTTCGGCCTGCGGATAGCTCTGATAAAGCACCGTGCCGTCATCGCCAATCACCGAACGCACCGCCGACAGTGGCGCCTTGTTACCGCCGCTGGCGATCGTCTGGTACTCCTGCGCGACTTCCATCGGCGTCAGGGCAATCGCCCCGAGCAGCATCGACGGCGTCTGGTTCAGCGACTCTTTCGGCACGCCAAGGTTAATCAGCGTTTTGGTGATGTCATCCAGACCCACCGCCATGCCGAGGTTAACCGTGGGTACGTTCATTGAACGGGCCAGCGCGTCGACCAGCAGCACTTGTCCACGGAACTGATTATCGTCATTGTGCGGCGACCAGGTCTGGCCGTTAGACAATTTGATTGCCAGCGGCTGGTCAGCCAGCACGGTGTTCAGACGGTATTTATTCGGATCGCTCAGCGCGGTCAGATAGGTCGCAGGTTTTGCCAGAGATCCCACCTGACGACGCGCCTGCATCGCACGGTTGAAGCCCGCAAACTGCGTCTCCGCTCCGCCGACCATGGCGCGAACTTCGCCGGTATAACGGTCGACAATCACCATCGCGGTTTCAATATCTTTAAAGCCGCTGCGCTTGCGAAGCTGTGGAATACCCTCTTCCACCGCTTTTTCAGCGCCGTCCTGCGCGATCGGATCCAGCGTGGTGAAGATCTTCACGCCCGACATCTGGGTGATTTTGTCGCCCAGTTTTTGCTGCAATTCCTGACGCACCATCTGCATAAACGCAGGCTGAGGCGAAATCACGCCGCCTTTTGGCTGAACGCCAAGCGGACGCGCAGAGAGCATGTCATACAGCTCTTTGTCGATCACGCCCTGCTCCTGCAACAAACGCAGCACCAGATTACGGCGTTGCAGCGCCAGCGTCGGGTTGCGCCACGGGTTGTAGAGCGACGCGCCTTTAACCATGCCGACCAACAGCGCCTGCTGGTCAAGACTCAGCTCGTCAACCGGACGACCAAAGTAGTAAAGGCTCGCCAGCGGGAAGCCGCGGATCTGGTCGGATCCGCTCTGCCCCAGATAGACCTCGTTGAGATAAAGCTCGAGGATGCGATCTTTGCTGTAACGCGCGTCCATCAGCACCGCCATATAGGCTTCGCGGGCTTTACGCCACAGCGTGCGCTGATTGGTCAGGAACAGGTTTTTCACCAGCTGCTGGGTAAGCGTACTGCCGCCCTGCACCGCGTGTCCGGCGGTAATGTTTGCCAGAAAGGCGCGACCAATCGAGTACGGGCTGATGCCGTCGTGCTCGTAGAAGTGGCGGTCTTCGGTAGCAACCAGCGTCTGCACCAGCAGGTCGGGGAATCCGGCGCGCGGCACAAACAGACGCTGTTCGCCATTCGGCGATTGCAGCATGGTAATCAAACGCGGATCGAGGCGGAACAGCCCGAAGTCGCGATTGTTATCGGTATTTTTGATCTCGCTCAGCTGGTTGCCCTTGAAGATCAGACGGGCGTTAATCTGCCCTTCTTTACCATCAGGGAAATCAAACGGACGACGCAGCAAATCAATATTGCCGCCTTTAACGCTGAATTCGCCCGGACGCGTAATGCGCGTCACTTCGCGGTACTGGGTCCCTTCGAGCAGGTTGATCATCTCTTTCTGGGTGTAAGGCGAGCCCGGTTCCAGCGTAACCATACGGCCATAAACGGCGGCCGGCAGCTGCCAGACTTTGCCATCAATACGGCTGCGAATTTCAGAATCAAGATAAACGCCGTACGCGGCCATGATCACCACGAAAACCAGGAACAGCTTGATCAACAGGCTTAACCAGCGGCGCGGCTTGCGCGTTTTCTTGCCGCCGCCAGACTTGCCTTTTTTCGTCGACTTACCTGTCATGCGCGGCTCCTGAGGTACTGCATTACTGCTAACATCATCATCAAATTGCTCATCATCGTCTTCATCGCGTCGGCGAAACACAGGACGCCCACGGGTGGGCTTGGGGGGTGACGGTTTGCCTTTACGGCCAATCGGCTCGCGATCATCGCCAGACATACTTAATCTCCATCAGACCCAGCTAACATGTGCCGGATACATTTACTGCAGTAATCAAAGGTACTGCGCTTGTTGTAAAGAAGGCCGTGTAAAAACTGGCGCTTACTCTGTGCCGCGTCTTTCCCCAATAATAGAAGAAAGGTCTGAAAACTAGCTGTATTTTTTGACTCTGCGCGTTGGCGCAGCCTCGGCGGGATTATCCGGCCACGGGTGTTTAGGGTAGCGGCCTTTCATCTCTTTTTGAACTTCACGATACGAGCCCTGCCAGAACGCCGCGAGATCGCCGGTTATCTGCAACGGACGATGAGCCGGAGAAAGCAGCTCCAGCACCACGGCGACGCGTCCTTCGGCCAGCATCGGGCTGCGCTGCTCGCCGAACATCTCCTGAATACGCACCGACAGCGCCGGTGGCTGGTCGCTATGATAGCGGATTGCCAGCCGGCTGCCAGTCGGAACGGTGTAATGGGTGGGTAAATTAGCGTCAAGATACTGACGCTGTTGCCAACTGAGCAGCCGCAGCAGCGCGTCGTGCAAATCGACCTGTTGCAGCGCCCGCAGGCTGCGCACGCCGTTTAGCGACGGCAACAGCCACTGCTCGAGAGTATCCAGCAAACTTTGGTCATCGACCGCAGGCCACGGTTTTTCGGGCAGCCATTTTGCGGCGCAGGCCAGACGAAGGCGCAGCTGTTCGGCGGGCGCGGACCAGCTCAGCGCCTGCAAACCTTGTCCACGGATCCAGTCGATTAGCGCCTGCTGTAAATCTTCATCCGCCGGTTTGGCCTGCGGCTGGGCTTTTAACACCAAACGTCCAACCTGCCAGCGCCGCCACGCGCGCAGCGTGCCCTTTTCTTCATCCCATTCGACCGCCGTCTGCTCTTTCACTACCTTCGGCAATCGCGCGGCCAGCTGGCTGACATCAAGGGAAATCGCCAGCAGAATACGCGCATCAGGGCTGTTATTGCCCTGCAACAGCTGAGGCGCAACCAGCCAGCCCGCGCGGCTCAGCGCATCGTCCTGTGGCAGCGACGCGCCCAACCCGTTGGCCAGCAGATAACGCCCGTCAAGCCCGCGACGTTCGGCGATGCGATCGCTAAACGCTTCGGCCAGCAGCCACGGCGCAAGGCTGCTATCAACCTGCCCTGCACTGCGCGAAAGCCGCTGACTGAGCTGACGCGCGCGCCGCTGCCAATGTGGCTGAGGTCGGCTGAGCCAATAGTCGATGTCGGGCTGTCCGCCGCGCGGCGGTTCTTCAATAATGGCCGCCAGCAGCGCGGCCGTCGCCAGCGCGTCGCCTCCCTGCTGTTCGGCGTGGACCAGCATCGCCGCCAGCCGAGGATCACAGCCAAGCTGCGCCATGCGGCGGCCCAAAGGCGTTAAACGCTGCTGATCGTCTACCGCACCGAGCGACGCCAGCAATTTTTGCGCGACCGCCAGCGCGACGGCGGGCGGCGCGTCGAGCCAGGTGAGCTGCGCGGGATCAGGACATCCCCACTGCAACAGGTCGAGCCATAATCCGCTTAAATCGCTCTGTAAAATCTCGGCTTCGCTCTGTGCGGCGGCGCGTTCGGCCTGATCCTTGCTGAATAAATGCCAGCATTGGCCGGGTTCGAGACGCCCTGCACGCCCCGCGCGCTGGGTCATCGCCGCCTGACTGATGCGCTGGGTTACCAGCCGCGTCAGGCCGCTGCGCGGGTCAAACTGCGCGCTGCGTTCGAGGCCGCTGTCGACCACCAAACGAATGCCCTCTATCGTCAAACTGGTTTCGGCAATATTGGTTGCCAGCACCACTTTTCGGCGGCCTGCGGGCGCGGGCTGAATCGCTTTCTGCTGTTGTTCCAGCGACAGCGCGCCGTACAGCGGGCAGATATCCACCTCGTCGCTTAGTCGGCCAGTGAGCAGGTTTTGCGTGCGGGTGATCTCCGCCACGCCCGGCAAAAACAGCAGCATCGAGCCACTGTTTTCGGCCATCAAACGGCTGACTGTTCGCGCCACGCCTTCATCCAGCCGTTCGTGGCTGGCGAGCGGCAGATAGTGGCGTTCAACCGGAAAACTGCGCCCTTCGGAGATAATCACCGGCGCATCGGGCAGTAAAGGCGCGAGCCGCGCGTTGTCCAGCGTCGCCGACATAATCAGCAGCCGCAAATCTTCGCGCAGCCCCTGCTGTACGTCGAGCAGCAGCGCCAGCGCCAAATCGGCCTGCAGGCTGCGTTCATGAAACTCATCGAGGATCACCAGCCCGTAATCGGCCAGCTCGGGATCCTGCTGCACCATGCGGGTCAGAATCCCCTCGGTGACCACTTCAAGCCGCGTCTCGGCACCTGTTTTCGACTCGGCGCGCATCCGGTAGCCGATCGTTTGGCCGGGCTGCTGATTCAGCTGCTGCGCCAGTCGATAAGCCACGCTTTTCGCCGCCAGCCTGCGCGGTTCGAGCAGCAGAATCTTGCCCGTAATCATGCCGGACTCGAGAATTTTGAGCGGCAGCCAGGTCGATTTACCGGCACCGGTAGGGGCGTGCAGCAATACCTGCGGCGACTGTTTTAGCGCAGTGAGAATCGGCTCGAGTACGGCTCCGACGGGCAGTGAGGACACGGTGGCTCCAAAAATCATTCAATATCTTGGCGGGCATTGTAATAGAAAAAATTGTCGTCGGGCGGGATGAATTGTAGCATCTGGCCCTGCTGCCGAAAGGTGACGCCCCGTTTTATGACTCACGCCAAGGAAAATTTATGTCTGAATCACGCCGCCTGTTCTTTGCCCTCGCGCTGCCGCCTGCGCTGCAAAAGCGGGTGATTCGCTGGCGTGCGGAAAGTTTCGACCCCGACGCCGGACGCCCGATTGCGGCGGCGAATCTCCACCTAACGCTGGCATTTTTAGGCGAAATCAGCGATTTCAAAGCGGGCGTGCTGGGCGATATTGCCGGGCGAATTCAGTCGCCAAGCTTTAGCCTGCTGCTTGACGATCTCGGTCACTGGCCGCGGCCGGGCGTAGTGTGGCTCGGCACCCGTCGCGCGCCGAACGCGCTGTTACAGCTGGCGTCACTGCTGCGCTCTCACGCGGCGCGCAACGGCTGTCATCCTTCGACGCTGCCTTTTCATCCGCACGTTTCCCTGCTGCGCGGCGCGACACGGCCCGTCGCGCTGCCCGCCGCCACGCCGCAGTGGACGCTCGACGCCAGCGAGTTTGGCCTGTATGAATCCCGCTATCATCAGGGTCGCACCCGTTATCAGCGCCTGCAAAGCTGGCCGCTGGTGGCGCCCTCTTCCTCCTCTTCTGATTAATCGGGAATCGACCTCATGCAATTTTATCCGCCGCTGCAATCGGCCACGCTCATCAAGCGCTACAAGCGTTTTCTCGCCGATGTCGTGACACCGGACGGCCGCGAGCTGACGCTGCACTGCGCCAATACCGGCGCGATGACCGGCTGCGCCACGCCCGGCGACACGGTGTGGTATTCGACCTCGGATAATCCGAAGCGAAAATATGCCCACAGCTGGGAGCTGTGCCAGACCCAGCTGGGCCACTGGATTTGTGTTAACACGCTGCGCGCCAACCAGCTGGTGCGCGAAGCTATCGAGCAGCAGCGCATCGTTGAATTATCCGGTTACAGTAAACTCGCCTCGGAGATACGGTACGGGTCTGAAAATAGTCGTATCGACCTGTTGTTACAGGCGGAAGGCAGGCCCAACTGCTATATTGAAGTGAAATCTGTCACGTTACTGCAACAAGGTTGTGGTTATTTTCCTGATGCAGTCACGCTGCGCGGTCAGAAACATCTCCGCGAGCTGGAAGCGATGGCAAAACAGGGTCAGCGAACGGTACTTTTTTTCGCTGTATTGCATTCAGGCATTGAAAGTGTGGCAGCGGCACACCATATTGATCCCCGCTACGCAGAATTATTGACGCAGGTGCAAAAAAACGGTGTCGAAGTGATGTGTTACGGAGCCGAACTCTCCGCCGAGGGTATCCAGTTGGCAGAGCGGTTACCGTTGGTCATGACCTCCCGATAAACTGTTGTCTCGTCGAGAAGAGTGACCCCGAACTGAAGTCGTCAGCAGCTAAAACCGTCGGGTGCGAATACGCGTTGCCTCACAGGCTTGTCAAGGGGCCGTGATGATTAATTGCCAACTTCGTCCCCATCTGGTATTTATAGCGGCCTGATTTTTTCCCCCCGTTGGGGATCGATAGTGCGTTATGTAGGAGAAGCATCATGCAAGAAGGGAAAACCCGTAAAGCCTCGTCCCTGAGCATTCTCGCCATCGCTGGGGTGGAGCCGTATCAAGAGAAGCCGGGCGAAGAGTACATGAATGACGCCCAGCTGACCCACTTCAAAAAAATACTTGAAGCATGGCGCAATCAGCTTAGGGATGAAGTCGATCGTACCGTTACGCACATGCAGGAAGAAGCTGCCAACTTCCCTGATCCGGCAGACCGTGCCACTCAGGAAGAAGAGTTCAGCCTTGAACTGCGCAACCGCGATCGCGAGCGTAAATTGATCAAGAAGATCGAGAAAACGCTGAAAAAAGTGGAAGACGAGGATTTCGGTTACTGTGAATCCTGCGGCGTAGAGATTGGCATCCGCCGTCTTGAAGCTCGTCCGACCGCTGACTTGTGTATTGACTGTAAAACTTTGGCAGAAATCCGCGAAAAGCAGATGGCTGGCTAAGTTTCGGGAAATATGGCGGTGCGGCTTTATTGGCCCACCGCCCTCTTCTCAAAAGACCCCTCGTTATGCCCACATCATCTTATATCGGTCGCTTCGCGCCTTCGCCCTCAGGCGATCTCCACTTTGGTTCACTGATTGCCGCGCTCGGCAGTTATCTGCACGCCCGTTCTCAAGGCGGACAATGGCAGGTGCGCATTGACGATCTCGACCCGCCGCGCGAAGTGGCAGGCAGCGCCAGCCGTATTCTGGCGACGCTCGAACAGTACGGATTGGAGTGGGACGGCGAGGTGGTCTGGCAATCAACACGCCACGAGGCGTATCGCGACACGCTGGACTGGCTGCATCGGCAGGGCAAAAGCTATTATTGCACCTGTACTCGCCAGCGCGTGACCCAGCTTGGCGGCACCTATGACGGCCACTGTCGGCTTGCCGGACACGGCCCTGAAAACGCCGCCATTCGGCTTTATCAAACCTTGCCCGTCAGCCGTTTTACCGATGAAGTGCAGGGCGAATTTATTGCCGATGCCAGCCTCGCCGAAGAGGATTTTATTATCCGCCGCCGCGACGGGCTGTTTGCCTATAATCTGGCGGTAGTGATTGACGATCATTTTCAGGGCGTGAATCACATCGTGCGCGGCGCGGATTTAATTGCGCCAACGGTTCGACAACTGTCGCTGTATCAACATTTGGGGCTGCCCGCGCCGAGTTACGCGCATTTGCCGCTGGCCGTTAATGCCAACGGCGACAAATTGTCGAAGCAAAATCACGCTCCCGCATTACCGGGTGGCGATCCTCGTCCTTTAATTGTGCAAACCCTGCTATTTTTAGGACAATCTTTACCAGAATGCTGGCAGGATTTATCCTTGCCTTTATTATTACGCTGGGCAGTGGCGCATTGGTCGTTGGAAAAAGTTCCACGATTTGCCCGTGTGAGCTATGATTAGCCGCTGTTTTCAAGTTGCGACATTTTTATCCGACACTATCGAGGTGTACCATTTTTACCCGAGTAGCCAATTTTTGCCGTAAGGTGCTAGTTCGTGAAGATAAAGTCATCCGTGAAGAACCTCCCGTTCCCGATGATAACGGCCACCGCGATCCCGTCACGTCTCCTGAAGCTGAACGCGTGAAAGCTCCCGCGCCTGAACCGCGCGAAAGACGCAGCACGCCGCGCCCATCGCCGCGTACGCATCAAGCAGAGCCGCCTTCGCAGCAGCGTGCACAGCCGCATTTTTCGCAGCAATCATCGCCGCATTCATCACAGAGAAATGCGAGCAAACCTGTCGACGTTTCTGCGGGCAACATGACCATTGTGCCACGCGACGGCCACGACATTTCACGCCGCGACATCAGTGACAACGCGCTGAAGGTGCTTTATCGCCTGAACAAATCTGGATTCGAAGCCTATCTGGTTGGCGGCGGCGTGCGTGATTTGCTGCTGCACAAGCAGCCGAAAGATTTCGATATCACCACCAACGCCACGCCGGAGCAGGTGCGTAAACTGTTCCGCAACTGCCGTCTGGTTGGCCGTCGTTTCCGCCTGGCTCACGTCATGTTTGGCCCTGAAATCATCGAGGTCGCCACTTTCCGTGGTCATCACGAGCAGGTTCAGGAAAGCGACGACAAAAACCTTTCCCAGCAGGCCCAGAACGGCATGCTGCTGCGCGACAACATCTTTGGTTCGATTGAAGAAGATGCCCAGCGCCGCGACTTCACCATCAACAGCCTTTATTACGGCATTTCAGACTTTACGCTGCGCGATTACACCGGCGGCCTGAAAGATCTGAAAGACGGCGTGATCCGCCTGATTGGCGACCCTGAAACGCGCTACCGCGAAGATCCCGTACGTATGCTGCGCGCCGTGCGTTTTGCCGCCAAACTAGACATGACGATTAGCCCGGAAACCGCCGAGCCTATCCCGCGTCTCGCCTCGCTGCTGCACGAAATTCCGCCTGCCCGCCTGTTTGAAGAGTCGCTCAAGCTGCTGCAGGCCGGTTATGGTTTCAGAACGGCCCAGCTGCTGCGTGAATACCAGCTGTTCCAGCCGCTGTTCCCGCTGATTGCCCGCCAGTTTACCGAGCGCGGCGACAGCCCGATGGAACGTATTCTGGATCAGGTATTGAAGAATACCGACCACCGTCTGCACAACGACATGCGCGTCAATCCGGCGTTCCTGTTTGCGGCCATGCTGTGGTATCCGGTGATTGAACATGCGCAGAAGCTGGCGCAGGAAGGCGGACTGACCTATTACGACGCCTTCTCTCTGGCGATGAACGACGTGCTCGACGAGCAGTGCCGTTCGCTGGCGATTCCGAAACGCATTACCACGCTGGTGCGTGATATCTGGGCTCTCCAGCTGCGTCTGTCTCGCCGTCAGGGCAAACGTGCGCACAAGCTGATGGAGCATCCGAAGTTCCGCGCCGCGTTCGATTTGCTGGCCTTGCGTGCCGAAGTTGAACAGCATCGTGAGCTGCAAAGCCTCACGCTGTGGTGGAGTGAATTCCAGGAAGCGACGCCGGCCTCGCAGAAAAACATGCTGGGTACGCTGGGCGATGATGCACCACCGCGCCGTAATCGTACCCGTCGTCCTCGCAAGCGCGCGCCGCGCTCGGGCAGCGGTCAATGATTCGGGTCTATATCGCGCTTGGCAGCAATCTTGCCAAGCCCGTAGATCAGGTAAACTGTGCGCTGGAAGCTCTGGCGCACTTACCGCGTACTCGTTTGGTGCAAACCTCTTCGTTTTATCGCAGTAAACCTTTGGGTCCGCAGAATCAGCCTGATTTTCTGAACGCCGTGGTGGCGCTCGATACCCAGTTGCCCGCGCACGAGCTGCTCGACGGCACGCAGGGCATTGAACAGAATCAGGGCCGCGTGCGTAAAGCCGAACGTTGGGGGCCGCGCACACTGGATCTCGACATGCTGCTTTACGGCAACGAAGTGATCGCCACCGATCGTTTAATCGTGCCGCACTACGACATGAAAAACCGTGAATTCATGCTCTATCCGCTGGCCGACATCGCCCCCGATTTAGTGTTCCCCGACGGCGAAAGCCTGCAAGATTTGCTCAAGCGCGTGCCGCAAAACGGCATGACGCGCTGGTAGCGTTTTTTCGCCTACGATCTCACACTCCCTGCAGAGGCCTCGGCGAGGACTCAAACGGGAGATATTGATACATCCAGGTTTCCGACAGCAGCCTGTCGCCCACTCGCAAATAGAGCGCTAATTCCACCGGTTCCTTGCCTTCGACGTGCTGATCTTTATCTTCGCCTTTGGCGTCTTTGTCTCCAAAGTGCAAGTCAAAAAACACCCGCCAGTTTTTATTGTTGCCCGGCGATTTCTCGACCTTGATCTCCTCTATTTTGCCTCGTGAATGAGAAACCACGGCTTCGGGCTTTACGCCATCAGGCAGCTCGTCGAGCACCTTGCCCGAAAATTCCAGCATAAACTTGCGCGCGCCGCCGCCCGGATAAGATCCCGGATTGCCGCCACGGCCCAAACGCGTCGCGCCGCAGCGGGCCAGTTTCGAGGGATAAGGCTCGTCGGCCAACCAGTGCAGCCGATAGCTAAACTGATGCTGACTGCCCGCTTTGGCCAACGCTTTCGGCACCCACATCGCGACAATATTGTCGTAAATCTCGTCATCGGTCGGGATTTCCACCAGCTGTACCGCGCCTTCGCCCCACTGCCCTTTTGGCTCGACCCACAAATCTGGACGCCGCTCGTAGCCGACCGAACCCAGATAACTGCTAAAGTTGCGATCCTTTTGCATCAGGCCAAAGCCGCGCGGATTATTATCGGCAAACGCCGACACGCGAATATCCAGAGGATTATTCAGCGGCCGCCAAATGTGCTCGCCGCTGCCGGTCCACATCGCCAACCCGTCGGAGTCGTGCACCTCGGGCCGCCAGTCGGAAGCCGAGCCTTTTGCCATTTTGGAGAACCAGAACATCGAGGTTTGCGGCGCGATGCCAAAGCGTTGAATGTCGCGACGGATAAACAGCGAACAGTCGACGTCCATCACCACGCCTTTGGTGCGTTGCAACACAAAACGGTAGGCACCACAAAGGCTTGGACCGTCGAGCAGCGCGTAAACGGTGAGTTGATTGCTGTCGTCGTGCGGCGTTTCGAACCAGAAATGAGTGAATTCGGGGAACTCTTCCGGCATGTCGCCCTGCACGGTATTGATGGCGATGCCGCGCGCCGAGAGGCCAAACTGCCCCAGCTCGCCCACCGCGCGAAAATAGGAAGCGCCGAGAAAAGAGACCCAATCTTTTTCGGACCGCGCTTGCAGCGTTTTTTGGCTGTCTAACACGCGAAAGCCGATGAAAACGTTACCTTTGATATCAGGCAATGTGCCGGTCTTGTTATCCGATCCGGTTTTGCTGTCGGGAAAGGTAAAGTAACGAATGTCTTGCACGATTTCCCGAGCGCGATTTTTATCGACTACCGACATTTTGACGGGCGTTTTATGTAATCCATTGACGCTGAAAAAAGTCACCGGATAACGGCTCGGACTCTGTGAAAACAGCGCGTAATCAGGGTTATAGATGATTTTTCGATAGACGTCGTAATTGATATTTGCCAGCGCGGCATCTGTGACGGTAGCGGGCGGCGTGTAGGCCGTTTTCGCCATGTCTGCCGCCTGTTTAATCAGGCCGTCAAAGCTGAATGCGGCTTCTTCGCCGAGCTGAAGTTTCTGCGCGGCGAAGGCTTCGGGCGTAATGCCCAACGCCGCTAGAGCCGCCGTAAAAGAGGCATAAGTCAGCAAATCGCGTCTTGTCACCATGAAAACACCCGTCCTTGTTAAAAGTAAATGTCTTCATCAATCTGGCGAAAACAGAATTTATACTAAATAGTCATTTCACTTTAGCAGAACTCTGAGACCGCCTTCGGGTGCGCGCGCATAAACTGCCCGAATTCCATGCAATTGTGCGATACGCAGCACAATAGAGATCCCCAGCCCGCTGCCGGTTTGATCCTGTCCCGGCGGACGATAAAACCGTTCGCCGAGGCGCTGTAAGTGCTCGTCGCTCATGCCCGGTCCGCCGTCGTGGATCTCCAGCCCCGTTTGAGTGAGCGAAAGACGCACCTGACTGCCCGGCGGCGAATAACGGATGGCGTTATCCAGCAGATTTCGCAGCAGCAGCGAGAGCAATAACGGCTGTCCATGTCTCGGCGGCGGCGTGCCGTTTTGCTCCAGCACCAGCTCGATATTTTTGCGATGCGCCGCGCTGTCCTGCTCGATGAGCGCCTGAATGACCAGCGCGGGCCAGTCGATAGGCGAAAGTTCGTCGAGCGAAGAGAAAGATTCAAGGCGCGACAAAGTCAGGAGCTGATCGACCAGCCGCGTGGCGCGATCGATGCTGGTGGTCAGATTCTTCACCGCGTTGTCGCGCATCGGCTGGTCATCGCCCGCCAGCTGCACCACCTCGGTTTGCACGCGCAGCGCGGCCAGCGGACTGCGCAGCTCGTGCGCCGCGTCAGAGGTAAATCGTCGTTCGCGCACCAGCATTTCCTGCGTGCGGGCAAACAGCGCGTTGAGCGATTGCAGCAGCGGCAGCACTTCGGCGGGCACTTTCTCCGTCGAAATCGGCTGCGCTTCGTCGGCGGCGCGCTGCTGTAAATCACGGGTAACGCGTTTCAGCGGCCGCAGTTCGAGGGTCAGCATAATGATCATCGCCAGCATCAGCAGCGGCAGCGAGGCCAGCCACGGCAACAGCTGGCCACTCACCATGTCCCACGCCATGTCGTCGCGATATTCATATTCTTGCCCGACCGCGATGCGATAACGGCCATCCGTCGAGGTGAGCCACAGCAAACGCCAGCGATCGTCGTCATCCTTGAGCCTGCCGTCGATAAAGCCGTGCGCCTCGCCGTTAAAGATAATATCTCTGCCGTTTTCGCCGTCGTTAAGCAGCATGCGGCCCTGCGGATCGAAAATCGCGAAGGTTAGCGCGTCGTCATCGGTATTGCCGCGATGGTGTTTATCGGCCAGCGTTTTGGTGGAGGGTAAACGAATAGCCTCGCCGCCCTGAAATCTGTCGCCCAAACCGGCGGTCGCCAGATGTTTGGCAAACAGCATTTGCTGGGTATCAAACACCTCGTTGATTTTATGTCGGGTCTGCTGCCACGCCACGCCGCTGGCTAATGTCCAGGTGACTCCCGCCAGCAGCGCAAACAGCAAAATCAGCCGCAGCTTGAGGCTCGGATGCCTTAACCGTTGACGAGTAAAAAGATGTTGATGAGTAAAAAGACGGTTTAAGAAAGATTTTAAGGAAGAGATCATGACGTTTGATCACTCGCCACGTCGTCGCCCAGCACGTAACCTACGCCGTGAACGGTGCGAATAAATCCGTTGCCCAGCTTGCGGCGCAGGTGGTGAATGTGAACCTCAACGGCGTTGCTGCTGACTTCCTGATCCCAGCTGTAAAGCTTCTCCTCCAGCGTTTGGCGTTGCAGCACACGGCTTTTATTGCGTAAAAACAGCTCCAGCACCGCGACCTCTTTCGAGGTCAAAACTATTGATTCGCCCGCCAGCGTGACGCTGCGCGAGGCGGGATCGAATTCCAGCCGGCCGTGATTTATCTTGGGCGTAACCTGCCCGTGACGACGACGAATCAGCGCCTCGAGCCGCGCGGCAACTTCCAACAGCGCGAAAGGTTTGCAGAGGTAATCGTCGGCACCGGCTTGCAGTCCGCCAACCCGCTGTTCGAGCGCGTCGCGGGCGGTGAGAATCAGTACGGGAATATCGCGGCCGCTCTGCCGCCATTCGCGCAGCAGCTGCATGCCGTCCATACCGGGCAGGCTGAGGTCGAGAATGACGGCGTCATAAGGCGCGCTGTCGAGCGCATTTTTGCCGGTAATGCCGTCGGTAAACCAGTCGAGGGTAAAACCCAGCTTCGACAAACCCGCCTTAATCCCGTCGCCAATCATCTTATCGTCTTCAATTAATAGAATTCGCATCGCCGTCCGGCTCCTTTTCTGCCCGCTATCCTGCTCTTAAATCAGTATACCCAAGGGTTCTTACGCCGTTCTTAAGTTGTGCAATAACTCTCAACTTTCTTAATGGTGCTACGTGTTAGCCGAGCGTTCCAGTAGAATAGTCGCCAGGTTTTTTAGATTGTTTACAAGGCTGAGAAATATGATGAAAGCAACAACCATGAGTCAACTGCGTCAGTGGAAGCGCGACAAGCATAAATTCGCGACGATCACGGCCTATGACGCCAGTTTCGCCCAGCTGTTTGCCGAGCAGGGAATTCCGGTGATGCTGATTGGCGATTCGCTCGGGATGGTGGTGCAGGGACGTGACTCCACGCTGCCGGTGTTACTGGAAGATATCGTCTATCACACGCGCTGCGTGCGTCGCGGTGCGCCCAAGGCTCTGCTGCTTTCCGACCTGCCTTTCATGACGTACTCCACGCCGGAACAGACCTTTGACAGCGCCGCGCAGCTGATGCGCGCCGGGGCCAACATGGTCAAACTCGAAGGCGGGAGCTGGCTGTGTGAAACCGTGTCGATGCTGACCGAACGCGCCGTGCCCGTCTGCGGACACTTGGGCCTAACGCCGCAGTCGGTGAATATTTTCGGCGGCTATAAAATTCAGGGCCGTGGCGAAGTAGCGGCCAATCAGCTGCTGCAAGACGCGCTGGCACTCGAAAAAGCGGGCATGCAGCTTCTGGTGCTGGAATGCGTGCCGGTTGAGCTGGCGCGCCGCGTCACCGAAGAGCTGACGATTCCGGTGATCGGCATCGGCGCGGGCAACGTCACCGACGGACAGATTCTGGTCATGCACGACGCCTTTGGCATTACCGGCGGCCACATCCCAAAATTCGCCAAAGATTTTCTGGCCGAGGCGGGCGACATTCGCGACGCGGTGCGTTTGTATGTCAAAGAGGTCGAAGAAGGCCTCTATCCGGGCATCGAACACAGCTACCAGTAAGGCTGTTTTACTTAATTCGGGAAACTCGCGAAACTCGGGATAATCCAGACAGAGGCATTAACGTGTTAATTATTGAAACTATTCCGCTGCTGCGTCGTGAAATTCGCTTCTTCAAGCAGAACAATCAGCGCATTGCGCTGGTGCCGACGATGGGCAATCTGCATCAGGGTCACATGACGCTGGTCGACGAAGCCAAGGCGCGGGCCGACATTGTTATCGTCAGCATTTTTGTGAATCCAATGCAGTTTGAACGCGCCGACGACCTCGAGCGTTATCCGCGCACCTTGCAGGAAGATTGTGAAAAACTGACCAAGCGCGGCGTGGATCTGGTGTTTGCGCCCGCGCCTGCCGAAATTTATCCGAAAGGTCTGGCCTCGCAAACGCAGGTCGACGTGCCGGGCCTTTCCACCATTCTCGAAGGCGCGAGCCGTCCCGGACATTTTCGCGGCGTGTCGACTATCGTCAGCAAGCTGTTTAATCTGGTCCAGCCCGACGTTGCCTGTTTCGGGCAAAAAGATTACCAGCAGCTGGCGCTGATCCGCGCGTTGGTAGAAGATATGGGCTACGACCTCGAGATTGTCGGTGTGCCGACGGTGCGGGCCAAAGACGGGCTGGCGCTCAGCTCGCGCAACGGATATCTCACCGCCGACGAGCGTAAAATTGCGCCGCGTCTCGCCAGCATCATGAATCAGGTGGCAAACCAGCTGACTCAGGGCGAGCGCCACGTTGACGAGCTGCTGGCCGACTGCGCCGAACAGCTGCGCGAAGCCGGTTTCACGCCCGATGAGCTGTTCATCCGCGACGCCAAAACGCTGCGTGACCTCTCCGTCGACAGCACCTCGGCGGTGATTCTGATGGCGGCGTGGCTGGGTAAAGCGCGACTGATCGATAATCAGGAAGTCGATTTAACGGTCTAACGGTTTAACGGAATCTTGCTGAGCTGACTTAGGTCTGTGATGCGGGTGAACGGGAGCAGCCAACAGCGCTGCAAATTCAATTAGGAAGGGGATTATGATACGTACAATGTTGCAGGGTAAGCTTCATCGGGTTCACGTGACTCATGCAGACTTACATTACGAAGGTTCCTGCGCCATCGATCAGGATTTCCTCGACGCTTCCGGCATTCTCGAATATGAAGCGATCGACATTTATAACGTGACCAACGGCAAACGTTTTTCAACCTACGCGATTGCCGCCGAGCGCGGTTCGCGGATTATTTCTGTCAACGGTGCCGCCGCGCACTGCGCCAGCGTCGATGACCTGCTGATCATCTGCTCCTACGTGCAGATGCCCGACGCCGATGCGCGCCAGCATCAGCCGAAAGTCGCCTATTTCGAAGGGCAAAATCAGCTGAAACGCACCGCAAAAGCAGTACCGGTTCAGGTGGCTTAACGCTATTTTTCACGCGTCAGCCATAAAAAACGGGAGCCTATCTGGCTCCCGTTTTGCTTTCTTCTGCTTACGCTTTTATCGTCACGCGTTAACGTCACGCCTCACGTAAAAAAGATTAGCTGCGCAGCCCGCGGCCGCGTTCAATCAGGTACCAGGCCAGCAGGTAGAACACCACGATGAAGGCCACCAGCACCAGCATGGTGAACACTAACGGCACGTCGGAGATGCCGAGGAAACCGTAGCGGAAGCCGCTTATCATGTAGACGATCGGGTTCAGCTTGGAAACGGCCTGCCAGATTGGCGGCAGCAGCGTCAGCGAGTAAAACACCCCGCCAAGGTAAGTCAGCGGCGTCAGCACGAAGGTCGGGATCAGGCTGATGTCATCGAAGCTGGTCGCAAACACGGCGTTAAGCAGGCCGCCGAGTGAGAACAGAATCGCGGTCAGCAGCAGCGTCAGCGCAATCACCCACCACGAGTGAATCTGCAAATGGGTAAAGAACAGCGAGATGATGGTGACCAGAATCCCGACGCAAATACCGCGCGCCACGCCGCCGCCAACATAACCGGCGATCACCACGTGCGTTGGCACGGGCGCGACCAGCAGCTCTTCAATGTTGCGCTGGAACTTGGCGCTGAAGAACGACGACGCCACGTTGGCGTAAGAGTTGGTGATGACCGACATCATGATAAGGCCCGGCACGATAAACTGCATGTAGCTGAAACCGTGCATGTCACCGATGCGTGAACCGATCAGATTACCGAAGATAACAAAATAGAGTGACATGGTGATCACCGGCGGGACGAGGGTCTGGATCCAGATGCGTCCGAAACGGTTGATCTCTTTCATCCAGATACTTTTTAGTGCCACCCAATAGAGTTGCGACATTATTTTTTCCCCTCACTGCCATTTACCAGGGTGACAAACAGCTCTTCCAGACGGTTGGCTTTATTACGCATGCTGAGAATCTGCACGCCCTGCTTGCTCAGCTGGCTGAACAGCGAATTAAGCCCCTGCTCGCGCATCACTTCGACCTCGAGCGTTGAGGTGTCGATGAGATTGCTGTGATAACCCTCGAGCTTCGGAATCGAACTTTTCGGCGCGAGATCCAGCACGAAAGTTTCGGATTTCTGTTTCGCCAGCAGCGATTTCATCGAGGTATTTTCAATCAGCTCGCCGCCCTGAATAATGCCGATATTGCGGCACAGCATCTCGGCTTCTTCGAGATAATGGGTGGTCAGAATGATCGTCGTGCCCTGCGCATTCAGCTCTTTCAAAAAGCCCCACATCGAGCGACGCAGCTCAATGTCGACGCCAGCCGTTGGCTCATCGAGGATCAGCAATTTTGGCTCGTGCATCAGGGCGCGGGCAATCATCAGACGGCGTTTCATCCCGCCGGACAGCATGCGCGAACGCTCGTTGCGTTTGCCCCACAAATCCAGCTGCGTCAGGTACTTTTCGGCGCGCGCGATGGCGTCGGAGCGTTTCACACCGTAGTAACCGGCCTGATTCACGACGACCTGCATCACGGTTTCAAAGGGGTTGAAGTTGAACTCTTGCGGCACCAGTCCGAGCTGGCGTTTGGCGTTGACAATATCCTTGTCGATATCGTAACCAAAGACCCGAACCTTACCGGCAGACTTGTTTACCAGCGAGCTGATAATACCAATTGTGGTGGACTTTCCTGCGCCATTTGGGCCGAGCAGCGCGTAGAAATCGCCCGCCTCGACGCGCAAATCGATTCCGCGTAAAGCTTGCACACCGCCTGCGTAAGTCTTGGTTAACTTCTCCAGTTCCAATGCGTATGTCATAAGTGAAGTCTTACCTTGTTTTAAACGAATAGTGATCTTTGTTTAATTAATTATTTAACATCAGGGCGATACAGAACCCTTTTGATTTTCATTGGAGTTGTCCTATATTACCCCAACGTAGACGCTTTCTTACAGGCTATTAACTTTCATGAACGATATCGAAACGCTGATCAGCAACAACGCTGCCTGGTCAAAAATAATGGAAGAGGAAGATCCTGGCTTCTTTGAACGCCTCTCTCTTGCTCAAAAACCACGCTTTTTGTGGATCGGTTGCTCCGACAGCCGCGTTCCCGCCGAACGTCTGACCGGCCTCGAACCTGGCGAACTTTTTGTTCACCGCAACGTGGCCAACCTGGTGATTCACACTGACCTCAACTGCCTGTCCGTGGTGCAATACGCCATCGACGTGCTGGAAGTTGAACACGTGATCATCTGTGGACACCACGGCTGTGGCGGTGTGAAAGCCGCGATTGAAAACCCTGAACTCGGTTTAATCGACAACTGGCTGCTGCACATCCGCGACCTCTATTTCAAGCACGGCGACGCGCTCAGTGAACTGGAGCCGGATGACCGCTTGAATAAACTCTGTGAACTCAACGTGGTAGAACAGGTGTATAACCTGGGCCACTCCACCGTGATGCGCAGCGCGTGGAAACGTGGGCAGAAGATAACCCTGCACGGCTGGGTCTACGGACTTCAGGACGGACGTTTACGCGATCTGGAGATTGCCTCCACCAGCCGCGAAATGCTCGAGCAGCGTTATCATCAAGGCGTTGCCGCGCTAGTCAATCAGACTAAGTAAAGCCGGTCACGACCCACGAAGTACCTATCTCCCAGTACTTAATAATTACGCCCCGAAGTGTACAACTTTCGGGGCGTTAAACCTTTCCACTCTGTGCCCTATCCACTCGTTTAAAAGCACAAATCTCAAGCGCGTAGCAGGTGACGCAAGTTGCGATACGGCCAGCGCGGAAAAACCGGAGTGGACACGTAGTCCATGAGGATTTTGAGCACTGCCCGCATCGGAAATTGCTAAACCTGGTAGCGGTACTTATTCTTCGAGCATGACGACTTTGCCGACATAAGGCAGATGACGATAGCGTTGAGCATAGTCAATGCCGTATCCGACTACAAACTCGTCGGGAATGGTAAAGCCCACGTATTCCACGGGCACGTCAACTTCGCGGCGCTCCGGTTTGTCGAGCAGCGTACAGATCGCCAGAGATTTTGGCCCGCGCAGCTTGAAGATTTCGCGCACCTTGCTCAAGGTATTGCCGGAATCGATAATATCTTCCACGATCAGCACATCTTTACCGCGAATATCTTCATCCAAATCTTTAAGGATTTTCACATCACGCGTTGACGAGGTGCCATTGCCGTAGCTCGAGGCGGTCATGAAATCGACTTCGTGCGGCACATCAATTGCGCGGCAGAGATCGGCCATAAACATAAATGAACCGCGCAACAGCCCGACCAGCACCATCTCACTGCCGCTGTCGCGGTAATGTTCTGTAATCTCACGGCCCAACTCGGCAATACGGGTTTTTACTTCCTGCTCGGAAATCATGACGTCTACAGTGTGTTTCATATCCAACCTGGCTACTTAAAAATAAAATGAGTCTGCCATCATTATGGTCGACAGCAGTCTTTAGCGCGCGGAAGTATAGCAAACATCGTTGCGCAACAAAAAACTCCCTTTGTTTTCTCTTTATCTTTGCCTTCCTCTTTACCTCTGCTTTCGCTTTTACCTTTCACCTAACGATGAGTGACGAGCAAAGGTTAGGCAAGGCGAGAGTCTGCGATAAAAACGGAGTTGACGTGGGTCAATGAGTATTTTAGCGCAGGCTATCAACGCAGCATAACCAACGCGCAGCCACTCATCCCACCGTAAACGAGAGCATCATGCCGGTGTCTTCGTGTTCGAGGATATGACAGTGTGCCATATAGGCGTGATTCTTATCGGCTAGATGATCAAACTTCACCAGTACCTCGCTGCGGCCGCCTTCTACGCGAACGGTATCTTTCCAGCCCTGACGATGTGGCGCCACCGGCTGGCCGTTTTCGCTCAGAATACGGAACTGCGTGCCGTGGATATGGAACGGATGCAGCATCATGTCGCCCTCGCCGGAAATCGTCCAACGCTCGTACTGACCCTGCTTCACCGCAAATGCCGGATTAAACATGTCGTAGGCTTTGCCATTGATTTTATTGGCCGTCATCAGGTCAAACTTCGCGCCCTGTTGCGGCATCGCCATGCCCTGCATCTCGCCGTGACCGCCCATTTTCATGCCCGGCATCGCGGCCATCTTATCGCCGCCGTCGTGATGTTCCATGCTCATTCCCGCCATCGCGCCGTGGCCATAACGTTTCATCAACGCCTGCATTCCCTGCTGGTCAAGCTGAGGGTCCATCATCAATTGCAGCCAGCGCGTCGGCAATCCGTCGAGTGAAGGAAGCGGCGGCAGCGCAATCAGCGAGTCGGGTAACGCGTTGCCTGACTGCGTCGGCGTGGGCTGAATTTTTAGCACCGCCAGCGGCTGGTCAAAAGGCGCAAGCGTCATGCCCATTTGTTTGACCGGCAAAGTGACGAGGTCAAAAGCCTTGCCGTCGGAACAGTCCACCATGACTTCAAAACGCTCGCCCGTCAGCAGCGGCAGCTCGTGAACGCTGACCGGCTCGGGCAGGAATCCGCCGTCGCTGGCAATCACATACAGCGCGCGTCCGTCGCTGGTGGCAATATTCAACGAACGCGCGTTGCAGCCGTTGAGCAGGCGCAGACGCAGCCAGCCGCGAGACACGCCGTGCTGCGGATAAATCACGCCGTTGGTTAACATATGCTGACCAAACCAGCCTGCGGCGGCGGTCATCACATCAAGCTGATAGTCGATTTGCCCGGCATCGTTAAGCCGTTTGTCTTGCAGGATGACGGGAATATCGTCCACGCCCCAGCGCGAAGGAATTTTCAGCTTATCGCCGTCGTCATCGTCGATAATGACCATGCCCGCCAACCCCATCGCCACCTGATAACCGCTGGTTTGATGCGGATGCGGATGGAACCAGCAGGTCGTTGCCGGTTGATCGACCTTAAACTGCACTTCACGACTGCCGCCCGGCGCGATCATCGCCTGCGGGCCGCCATCAACGTCACCCGGAATTTCAAGGCCGTGCCAATGCACGGTGCTGGCATCTGCTAAGCTGTTTTTAACGATGACGCCGACCGTTTTGCCGCGCCGCAGCCTGATAACCGGCCCCAGCAGATTGCCGTTAACGCCCCAGGTGGTGGTGCTCACGCCCGGCAGAAACTGGCTTTTGCCCTGCTGCAAGGTGAGGCGATAAGTTCCTCTGACGTCAGGCTCGAGAATGTCGGGGACAGGCAGCGCGGGGCGAGAGGCGGCAAAAGCCTGGCGGCTCCAGGTAGGCAGCGCGGCCACGCCACCGTACATCGCGGCCAGTTTGATAAAATCTCGACGATGCATGGTCGGTCCTTTTTCGGGTCAGAAGAGAAGCAGAATCTGTCTAGCCTAGACCTTCACCCAAGGTTAAGGTCAAGCCGCGATCGTGTATGCAAAAAACAGCGCAGCGGAAGGCTGTTAAACATAATGTAAAAAACGGATGTAAAAGAAATTTATGTCAGCTGTAGCAAATATGGTAACGTCATTTTGATAAATAACGGGCCTAATCATCACTATGACGAATACTTTTAATGTCGTTAAGACACTTTTGCTTGCCAGCTTTCGGTTGCTGGCAAAGAGAAATTCACCCGCGAAAACAAGGCAGAGCATGAAAAAAACCACCCTGAGTCTGCTATTGCTGACCTTACTTGGATTCTCCTCTGCCAGCCAGGCGCTTAGCGAACCCGAAGCAGAAGATCTTGCCGATCTGACCGCCGTGTTCGTTTATTTGAAAAATAACTGTGGCTACGAGCAGCTGCCCAACACGCAGATCAAACGGGCGATTATCTATTTTGCCCAGCAAAATCATTGGGATTTAACCAACTACAGCGCTTACGACATGCAGTCGCTCGGCGAAGAAAGTTATCGTGACCTTAGCGGCATCGCGGTGGCAAAACCGCTGAAATGCAAATCGCTGGCGCGCGATTCTCTCGGCTTGCTGACCTACACGAATTAAACTCGCCATTACACACCCTGCATTACAGCGTCTTCCCCTCCGTAGAGCGGTTGCTTTTAACGAAACTCTCTCCGCCTCGCCCCTGTTTCTCAGGGGTGAGCTAAAATCTCTAGTTATGCCTCATTTATTCCCCATTACGCGTTAATCAGGGTATTTTGCATGGCACTAATTTAGTATTTAGGAGAAGGCGTAAACCATGTTCCAACAAGATCCATCTCAACACGAACCGTCTCAACCTGCATCCCAAAAAGAAATTTGGCACGAGACGCTGCACGACAGTTTCGGCCAATATTTTACGATTGAAAAAGAGCTGTACCGCGAAAAAACTGCGCATCAGGATTTGGTTATCTTTGAAAACGCCGCGCTGGGCCGCGTGATGGCGCTCGACGGCGTGGTGCAAACCACTGAACGCGATGAGTTTATCTATCACGAAATGATGGCGCACGTGCCGCTGCTGGCGCACGGACAGGCGAAAAAGGTGCTGATAATCGGCGGCGGCGACGGCGGCATGCTGCGTGAAGTCTGCCGTCATCGCGGCGTTGAACACATTACGATGGTGGAAATCGATGCGGGCGTGATTGAATTTTGCCGCCAGTATCTGCCCAATCACAGCGCCGGATCGTTTGACGATAGCCGTTTTAATCTGGTGATTGAAGACGGTGTAAACTTCGTTAATCAGACCGACCTTAAATTCGACGTCATTATCTCTGACTGTACCGATCCTATCGGGCCCGGCGAAAGTCTGTTTACCTCGGCGTTTTACGAGGGCTGCGCGCGGTGTTTAAATCCAGAGGGTATTTTCGTGGCGCAAAACGGCGTCTGCTTCCTGCAACAGGATGAAGCCGTTAACAGCCATCAGAAACTGAGCCACTATTTTACCGACGTCAGTTTTTATCAGGCGGCGATCCCGACCTATTACGGCGGCATCATGACCTTCGCGTGGGCCACCAATAATGCGCAATATCGCCAAATCGATCCCGCCGAATTGCAGGCGCGCTTTACCGCCTCGGGCATCGTCAGCCGTTATTACAATCCGGCCATTCATCACGGCAGCTTTGCCCTGCCACAATATTTATTGAATGCGCTTTCAGCCGCGCGCTGAAACGCTATCCGTAAGGGGGTCAACTAAATTGCAAAAGCTGAAACTGTACGGTTTCAATAACCTGACCAAAAGCCTGAGTTTTTGTATCTACGATATTTGCTATGCCAAAACCGCTGACGATCGCGACGCCTATATCGCCTACATCGACAAAGAGTACAACGCCAATCGACTGACCGAGATCCTCACGGAAACCTGCTCGATTATTGGGGCCAACGTGCTTAACGTGGCGCGACAGGATTACGAGCCGCAGGGCGCGAGCGTGACGATTCTGGTGAGCGAAGAGCCGATGGATCCGAGCGACGTCGATACCTCCGAGCATCCGGGTCCGCTTCCGAGTTCCGTGGTGGCGCACCTCGACAAGAGTCATATCTGTGTTCACACCTATCCGGAAAGTCATCCAGAAGGCGGTCTTTGCACTTTCCGCGCGGATATCGAAGTCTCGACCTGCGGCGTCATCTCGCCGTTAAAAGCGCTTAACTACCTGATTCACCAGCTCGAATCGGATATCGTGACCATCGATTACCGCGTGCGCGGTTTTACCCGCGATATCAACGGCGTGAAGCATTACATCGATCACTCGATAAATTCGATTCAAAATTTCATGTCCGAAAATATGAAATCGCTGTATGACATGATGGACGTGAATGTTTATCAGGAGAATATCTTCCACACCAAGATGATGCTGAAAGAGTTCGACCTTAAACATTATCTGTTCAATGCCAAGCCTGACGAGCTTAGCGCGGCGGAACGCCAGGAGATTACCGATCTTCTTTATAAGGAGATGCAGGAGATTTACTACGGCAGAAATATTCCTAATCTTTAACGAGAAAGCCGCCTACTCTTTTGAATGGGCGGCTTTTTTTGATGGGAAAAAAGTTAGCGATAGGTGACGATAAAGGCGCGATATTTTTGCAGGACCAGCAGGAAATCTTCCATGCCGCAGAAAGAGAGGCTCTCTTCGTCGTAGTAATTCATGCCTTCTTCCATGCCGTCGCTTTCTAAATCCAGCTGATTGGCGCGGACCATCACCTCTTCTTCATCCAGCCACAGCGTGTATTCGCGGCCAATCATCTGCCAGCTTCGTTCGCTGCCTTTTATCTCGGCGGCGGCGGCTTCGATTTTATCGAGCAGGCTTAAATCGCTGTCGATCTCTTCGTTCAGCCAGTGGCCGATTACTTCGTGACCCATTGAAAAGCGGGCCTTTATTTGCCCGGTGATATCACGCAGGAAATCATAATCCATGGTCTTATCTCCCGTTTGGCGTTAAGACTGTTGCGACGCTTAATTCAGTATAAGAAAAAGAACATAAAAAAAGGAGGCCGAAGCCTCCTGATGTTCTGTCGCGCAATATAGCGAGTTAGAGCGCGGTTTGGAAGATCACACTGTCAGCTTTATCGGTATATTCGCTCAGCTTGTCGAAGTTCAGATAACGGTAAGTGTCTACCGCCGTCTTGTCGACTTCTGCCATGTAGCTCAGATACTCTTCCGGCGTTGGCAAACGACCCAGCAGTGAGGCGATGGCGGCCAGCTCGGCCGAGGCCAGATAGACGTTGGCGCCATTCCCCAGACGGTTCGGGAAGTTACGGGTCGAGGTTGAAACGACGGTCGATCCGTCGGCCACGCGCGCTTGGTTACCCATGCACAGCGAGCAACCCGGGATTTCTACACGCGCGCCGCTCTTGCCGAACACGCTGTAATAACCCTCTTCGGTCAGCTGCGCGGCATCCATTTTGGTCGGTGGCGCAACCCATAAACGGGTTGGCAACGCGCCTTTGTGGCTGTCGAGCAACTTACCTGCCGCGCGGAAGTGACCAATGTTGGTCATGCACGAACCGATAAACACTTCGTCGATTTTGCTGTTGGCTACGCTCGACAGCAGACGGGCGTCGTCTGGATCGTTTGGCGCGCAGAGAATTGGCTCTTTGATTTCGTTCAGATCGATTTCGATAATCGCCGCGTATTCAGCGTCGGCATCGGCCTCAAGCAGCGTCGGGTTCGCCAGCCACTCTTCCATGCCGGTGATACGACGCTCGATGGTGCGGCGATCGCCGTAGCCTTCGGAAATCATCCACTTCAGCAGCACGATGTTGGAGCTCAGATACTCTTTGATCGGTGCCTGATCCAGCTTGATGGTACAGCCCGCGGCAGAACGTTCTGCGGACGCATCGGCCAGTTCAAACGCCTGCTCGACTTTCAGCTCTGGCAGACCTTCGATTTCAAGAATACGGCCCGAGAAGAGGTTTTTCTTACCCTTTTTCTCGACGGTCAGATGACCTTCCTGAATCGCGTAATAAGGGATCGCGTGAACCAGATCGCGCAGGGTGATCCCCGGCTGCATAGTGCCTTTGAAACGCACAAGGACTGACTCTGGCATATCGAGTGGCATTACGCCCGTTGCCGCCGCAAACGCGACCAGACCAGAACCCGCCGGGAAAGAGATGCCGATCGGGAAACGGGTGTGGGAGTCACCGCCAGTACCGACGGTATCAGGCAGCAGCATACGGTTCAGCCACGAGTGGATGATGCCGTCGCCCGGACGCAGCGAAACGCCGCCACGGTTCATGATGAAATCAGGCAGCGTGTGGTGCGTCGTGACGTCAACCGGCTTCGGATACGCCGCCGTGTGACAGAATGACTGCATCACCAGATCGGCCGAGAAGCCCAGACACGCCAGGTCTTTCAGTTCATCACGGGTCATTGGCCCGGTGGTGTCCTGAGAGCCTACCGACGTCATCTTCGGTTCGCAGTATTCGTTTGGACGAACACCTTCAACGCCACAGGCGCGGCCCACCATTTTTTGCGCCAGTGAGAATCCTTTGGTGCTGCTGGCAACCGGCTTGGCGATGCGGAAGACCTCGCTGGTTGGCAGTTTCAGTGATTCACGGGCTTTGGTGGTTAAACCACGGCCAATGATCAGCGGAATACGGCCACCTGCGCGAACTTCATCGAGCAGCACGTCGGTTTTCAGTTCGAAACTGGCAATAAGTTCGTTGGTTTCATGGTTACGCACTTCGCCCAGATAAGGATAGATGTCGATAACATCGCCCATATTCAGGTCTGAGACGTCAACTTCAATCGGCAATGCGCCCGCATCTTCAAGGGTATTGAAGAAGATTGGCGCGATTTTGCTGCCGAGAACCACACCGCCGCCCTTCTTGTTCGGCATGTAAGGAATGTCGTCGCCCATGAACCACAGCACGGAGTTGGTCGCGGATTTACGCGAAGAACCGGTACCGACCACGTCGCCGACATAGGCCAACGGGAAACCTTTTTTGTTCAGCTCATCAATTTGCTTGATAGGGCCAACGCTGCCCGGCTGATCGGGATGAATGCCTTCGCGTTCGATTTTCAGCATCGCAAGCGCGTGCAGAGGAATGTCTGGACGAGACCAGGCATCCGGCGCAGGAGACAAATCATCGGTGTTGGTTTCACCGGTCACCTTGAAGACGGTAACGGTGAGTTTTTCAGCCAGTTTAGGACGCGCGGTATACCATTCGGCATCGGCCCATGACTGAATAATTTGTTTGGCGTACAGGTTACCGGCTTTGGATTTCTCTTCTACGTCGTAGAAGTTATCAAACATCAGCAGGGTATGAGATAAGGCTTTGGCAGCAATCGGCGCCAGCTTTTCGTCTTCAAGCGCTTCAATCAGCGGATGAATATTGTAGCCGCCCTGCATGGTGCCCAGCAGTTCTACGGCTTTCTCGCGAGTGACCAGCGGAGACGTGGTGTCGCCCTTGGCAACGGCTGCCAAAAACCCGGCTTTAACATAAGCGGCTTCGTCAACGCCCGGCGGTACGCGGTTAATCAGCAGGTCCAGCAGCGTTTCTTCTTCACCTTCAGACGGGTTCTTCAGGGATTCAACCAGTGCGGCCATTTGTGAAGCATCGAGCGGCTTAGGGACAATGCCCTCTGCAGCACGCTCGGCTACGTGCTTACGGTATTCTTCTAGCACGACTCTCTCCTCGCTCTCATTGTCATTTATTATGTCCAGGACAGGCCTGGTTCCGGCATCAATCAGCGAAAAACCCGTAGGTCAACGCGCCCTGAAAACAGGTTTAAATGTGGTCGATGGCCGGATCACGGCGGGTATGTCTTTATGAGGCGAAGCGAAACATCCTGAACGCTTAGCGACGACAGTCCCCGGTTGCGCTGTGGCAGCATAGCAGGGTTTAACGGACTTGTTAATTCGTTCACAAAAAAGCAACATAAAATATTTGCTGAATCGTTAAGCACAGTGAGATCCACTACCCTTTCCGCGCCACATCCCCTTACGGCATTAACCATAAAAGAATAATGGGCTTTTGGACACTGTTTTTAGATGAATCGAATAAAGTATCGACGGAAGATTTTGCTGCTGAAACGTTGAAACGTAGCGCGTAAAAAATAGCCAAATCGCAGGTACAAAAAAACCGTCCAGAAGACGGTTTGATTGTTTCCAGCCAAGTGTTAGCAGGCGCTTAACCGGAATTACTGATATCGATAAAATACGATACAAGTGCCCCAATGCAAAAGCAGTATGCCTCACATTGTCTAAAAAAACAACGTAATAACGCTGGGTATAATACCAGCATCAGGCTATTATCGTGGCCGGACTGCTTCGCCAGAAAGCAATAAAAAACGGCCCCTTCTCAGGAGCCGTTGGTCACGTTAAGCCTTGATAAAATTACTTTTTCTTGGCTTTGGCGTTTGGCAGGTCAGTGATGCTACCTTCGTAAATCTCGGCAGCCAGACCGACGGATTCGTGCAGCGTTGGGTGCGCATGAATGGTCAGCGCCAGATCTTCCGCGTCACAACCCATCTCGATAGCCAGACCGATTTCGCCCAGCAGCTCGCCACCGTTGGTACCCACGATAGCGCCACCGATTACGCGGTTAGACTCTTTATCGAAGATAAGCTTGGTCATGCCTTCAGCGCAGTCAGACGCGATTGCGCGGCCCGATGCTGCCCAAGGGAAGGTCGCCGTTTCATAGCTGATGCCTTTCTCTTTGGCTTCTTTTTCGGTCAGACCCACCCAGGCAACTTCTGGCTCGGTGTAGGCAATCGAAGGAATGACCTTCGGATCGAAATAGTGTTTCTTGCCAGAGATAACTTCTGCGGCAACGTGGCCTTCGTGCACACCTTTGTGTGCCAGCATTGGCTGACCCACGATATCGCCGATAGCGAAGATGTGTGGCACGTTGGTGCGCATTTGCTTGTCGACGTGGATGAAACCACGATCGTCAACTTCAACGCCGGCCGCGCCGATTTCCAGCAGCTTGCCATTTGGCACACGACCGATTGCCACCAGCACCGCGTCGTAACGCTGTGGTTCAGCAGGCGCTTTTTTACCTTCCATTGTCACGTAGATGCCGTCTTCTTTGGCTTCAACGTTGGTGACTTTGGTTTCCAGCATCAGGTTGAACTGCTTGCCAATTTTCTTGGTAAAGACTTTAACGACGTCTTTGTCGGCCGCCGGAATCACCTGATCAAACATTTCGACCACGTCGATCTGTGAACCCAGAGCGTGATACACGGTCGCCATTTCCAGACCGATGATACCGCCGCCCATTACCAGCAGACGCTCGGGAACGGTTTTCAGCTCCAGCGCATCCGTTGAGTCCCAAACGCGTGGGTCATCATGAGGAATGAATGGCAGAGTGATTGGACGGGAGCCCGCCGCAATGATGGCATTGTCGAAATTGATGGTGGTAGAACCGCCTTCGCCTTCAACAACCAGAGTGTTCGCGCCGGTAAATTTGCCCAAGCCGGTAACGACTTTGACTTTACGGCCTTTCGCCATGCCCGACAAACCGCCGGTCAGCTGATTGATAACCTTTTCTTTCCACGTACGAATTTTATCGATGTCGGTTTTTGGCTCACCGAAAACGATGCCGTGAGCTTCCAGCGCTTTGGCTTCGGAAATCACTTTGGCGACGTGAAGCAGTGCTTTGGAAGGAATACAGCCAACGTTAAGGCAAACGCCGCCGAGAGTGGCATAGCGTTCAACGATAACGGTTTCAAGACCTAAATCCGCGCAACGGAAAGCGGCAGAATAACCTGCAGGACCAGCCCCAAGTACCACGACCTGAGTTTTAATTTCTGTACTCATCATGACCTCTTAATTGTTTGTCCGGCGGGTCAGACGTCTCTTAAAACGCATTCGACAAAGCTGAATGCAGTACGCAACGCCCTTCATCCACCGGGACGCATACACCGCCAGAAGTTTACAGAATTGTTAAATTTCTGCAAACAAACTTCGGGTGACCTGTGTCTCAACAACCTTGCAACCCTCTGCTTAACGTCGCAAACGGCCACAAGATCCGTGTCAAAAACAAGGCCGGCATGAGCCGGCCTCATAACAATTACATCACCAGACGGCGAATATCCGACATTATGGTACCGATGTATGCAGCGAATCGTGCTCCTGCTGCTCCGTCGATCACGCGGTGGTCGAAGGAGAGAGACAGTGGCAACATCAGACGCGGCTGGAACGCTTTACCATCCCAGACTGGCTTGATGGACGATTTGGAAACGCCCAAAATCGCCACTTCCGGTGCGTTGACGATAGGCGTAAACGCCGTACCGCCGATGCCGCCCAGGCTGGAAATGGTGAAACAGCCACCCTGCATATCGGACGCGGTCAGCTTGCCATCACGCGCTTTCTTGGAAATCACGCTCAGCTCACGAGAAAGCTCGACGATGCCTTTCTTGTTCACGTCGCGGAATACCGGCACAACCAGTCCGTTTGGCGTATCAACCGCCACACCGATGTTGATATATTTCTTCAACGTCAGTTTTTGCGCGTCGGCAGAGATTGAGCTGTTAAAGCGTGGGAACTCTTCCAGCGCCTTGGCAACGGCTTTCATGATAAAGACCAGCGGCGTGATTTTCACGTCGAGTTTCTTCTTCTCTGCTTCCACGTTCTGCTGTTTGCGGAACTCTTCAACTTCAGTGATATCGGCTTCGTCGAACTGCGTAACGTGCGGGATCATTACCCAGTTACGGCTCAGGTTGGCACCAGAAATTTTCTGGATACGGCCCAGTTCGACTTCTTCGATTTCACCAAACTTGCTGTAATCGACCTTCGGCCAAGGCAGCATGCCCGGCAGACCACCACCGGCTTGCGCAGCGGCGGCAGGTGCTGCTTCGGCACGTTTCACGGCGTCTTTCACGTAAGCCTGAACGTCTTCGCGCAGGATACGACCTTTACGGCCGGTGCCTTTCACTTTCGCCAGATTTACGCCAAATTCGCGGGCCAGACGACGGATAACCGGCGTCGCGTGAACATAGGCGTCGTTCTCGGAGAACTCGCCTTTGCTCTCGGCAGCCGCAGCAGGAGCCGGAGCCGCCGCTTTCTGTTCCTGTTTCGCAGGCGCAGCCGCTTCTTCTTTCTTGGCCGGTGCAGCAGCAGGCGCAGCGCCTTCTACTTCAAAGACGAAGATCAGGGAGCCGGTGCTGACTTTATCGCCCGCAGCCACTTTAATCTCTTTAACCGTACCGGCGAATGGCGCAGGCACTTCCATTGAAGCCTTGTCGCCTTCAACGGTAATCAGCGACTGCTCGGCAGCCACTTTGTCGCCTACTTTCACCATGATTTCAGTGACTTCAACTTCGTCGCCGCCGATATCCGGTACGTTGACTTCTTTGCTGCCGGAAGCCGCCGGTGCCGCCGCAGGTTTCTCTTCGGCTTTCGCTTCTTCTTTGGCCGCTGGCGCCGCAGCGCCGGAGCCTGCCACTTCAAAGACCATGATCAGAGAGCCGGTGCTAACTTTGTCGCCTGCAGCGATTTTAATCTCTTTAACCGTACCCGCGAATGGCGCAGGCACTTCCATTGAAGCCTTGTCGCCTTCAACGTTGATGACGGACTGTTCAGCTTCAACTTTGTCGCCAACTTTCACCAGGATTTCGGTGACTTCAACTTCGTCGCCGCCGATGTCCGGTACGTTGACTTCTTTGCTTTCGCTGGATGCCGCCGCCGCAGGTTTCTCTTCGGTTTTCGCTTCTTCTTTGGCCGCCGGTTTTTCTTCGGCTTTAGCCGGTGCCGCAGCACCGTCCGCATCGTCGAAGACAAAAATCAGCTTGCCGGTTTCGACGGTATCGCCCACCGAAACTTTAATTTCTTTCACGACACCGGCCTGCGGCGAAGGGACTTCCATCGAGGCCTTGTCACCTTCAACCACGATAAGTGATTGCTCGGCGTCGACCTTGTCGCCCACTTTCACCAGCACTTCGGTGACTTCTACTGCATCGGCACCAATGTCCGGTACATTAATTTCAATAGCCATCTGTCTTTACCCTCTTACGCCAGACGCGGGTTAACTTTGTCAGCATCGATGCCGAACTTGGTAATGGCGTCGGCCACGACCTTCACATCGATCTCGCCACGCTTGGCCAATTCGCCCAGTGCTGCCACAACCACGTAAGATGCATCGATCTCGAAGTGGTGACGCAGGTTTTCGCGGCTGTCGGAACGGCCGTAACCGTCGGTGCCCAGAACGCGGAACTCGCTGGCAGGAATGAAGTTACGGATCTGCTCGGCGAACAGCTTCATGTAGTCGGTTGATGCCACGGCAGGCGCGTCATTCATGATCTGTGCGACGTAAGGAATACGCGGTTCTTCAGCCGGGTGCAGCATGTTCCAGCGCTCGCAGTCCTGACCATCACGGGCCAGTTCGGTGAACGAGGTGACGCTGTAGGTATCAGAGCCAACGCCGTAGTCTTTCGCCAGGATCTGTGCCGCTTCTCGCACGTGACGCAGGATTGAACCCGAGCCCAGCAGCTGCACTTTGCCTTTGCTACCTTCAAGGGTTTCCAGCTTGTAGATACCTTTACGGATGCCTTCTTCGGCACCTTCAGGCATCGCTGGCATGAAGTAGTTTTCGTTCAGCGTGGTGATGTAGTAGTAAATGTTCTCTTGCGCTTCGCCGTACATACGCACCAGACCGTCATGCATGATGACTGCCACTTCGTAGGCATAGGCTGGGTCGTAAGAGATACAGTTAGGAATTGTCAGCGACTGAATGTGGCTGTGGCCATCTTCGTGCTGCAAACCTTCGCCATTCAGCGTGGTACGACCGGAAGTACCGCCGACCAGGAAGCCGCGCGCCTGTTGGTCGCCCGCTGCCCAGCACAGGTCACCGATACGCTGGAAACCGAACATGGAATAGTAGATATAGAACGGGATCATCGGCAGGTCGTTAGTGCTGTACGACGTTGCCGCGGCCAGCCATGAAGAGGCGGCGCCCAGTTCGTTGATACCTTCCTGCAGAATCTGACCTTTCTCGTCTTCTTTATAGTATGCAACCTGCTCGCGGTCTTGCGGAGTATATTGCTGACCGTTCGGGCTGTAGATACCAATCTGACGGAACAGACCTTCCATACCGAAAGTACGCGCTTCATCGGCGATGATCGGCACTAAACGGTCTTTGATCGAGTCGTTTTTCAGCATTACGTTCAAAGCACGAACGAAGGCGATCGTGGTAGAAATCTCTTTCTTCTGCTCTTCAAGCAGCTGTGAGAAGTCTTCCAGTTTCGGCATTTCGAGCTTCTGGGTGAAGTTCGGCAGACGCGTTGGCAGGTAGCCTTTCAGCGCCTGACGACGTTCGTGCAGATATTTGTACTCGGCAGACTCTTTTTCCAGCGTGATGTACGGCAATTTTTCGATGTTTTCATCGGCAATTGGCACGCTGAAACGATCACGGATGTAGCGCACGCCATCCATGTTCATTTTCTTGACCTGGTGAGCAATGTTCTTGCCTTCGGCCGCTTCGCCCATGCCGTAACCTTTGATGGTGTGGGCAAGAATAACGGTCGGCTGGCCTTTGGTGTTCTGCGCCTTGTTCAGGGCAGCAAAGACTTTCTTCGGATCGTGGCCGCCACGGTTCAGCGCCCAGATTTGCTCGTCGGTCATCTCTTTGACCAGCTCGGCAGTCTCTGGATATTTACCGAAGAAGTGCTCGCGAACGTATTTACCGTCGCGTGACTTGAAGGTCTGGTAGTCGCCGTCGACGGTTTCGTTCATCAGCTGAATCAGCTTGCCGCTGGTATCTTTACGCAGCAGTTCGTCCCAGCGATTGCCCCAAATCACCTTGATCACGTTCCAGCCGGCGCCTGCAAAGATGCCTTCCAGTTCGTTGATGATTTTACCATTACCGGTCACCGGGCCGTCGAGGCGCTGCAGGTTACAGTTAATGATGAAGCACAGGTTGTCGAGCTTCTCGCGGGTTGCGATAGTGATCGCGCCTTTAGATTCCGGCTCGTCCATCTCGCCATCGCCCAGGAACGCGTAAACGCGCTGCGCGGAGGTGTCTTTCAGGCCACGGTGTTCCAGATATTTCAGGAACTTAGCCTGATAAATTGCGCCGATTGGACCCAGACCCATGGAAACGGTCGGGAACTGCCAGAATTCAGGCATCAGTTTAGGGTGCGGATAGGAAGAGAGACCTTTACCGTGAACTTCCTGACGGAAATTGTTCATCTGGTCTTCGGTCAGGCGGCCTTCGAGGAAGGCACGCGCGTACACGCCCGGCGAAATGTGGCCCTGGAAGTAAACCAGATCGCCGCCATCTTTGTCGTTGCGCGCACGGAAGAAGTGGTTAAAGCACACTTCATAAATCGCCGCAGAAGACTGGAAGGAGGACATGTGGCCGCCCAGATCCAGGTCTTTTTTAGACGCACGCAGAACGGTCATGATCGCGTTCCAGCGAATTGCGGTACGGATGTTGCGTTCCAGCTCCAGGTTACCCGGATACTCAGGTTCGTCTTCAACAGCGATGGTGTTGATATAATTACGGCTTGCAGCGCCTGCTGCAATGCTCACGCCGCCTTTGCGCGCTTCATTCAGAACCTGGTCGATCAGGAACTGCGCACGTTCAACACCTTCTTCACGGATGACCGATTCGATCGCTTGTAGCCAGTCGCGAGTTTCGATCGGATCCACGTCATTATTTACACGTTCTGACATGGTGCTTTTCCTTATCTGTATCTAATACGTTGGTTTATCTGGAGCCTGTCTTCCTGCACTCTCGCGCGGAGAGCAGCAAAAAGAGTGCACGAAGACAGGCCCGTCAGTTTTATTTCGCCCCCAGAGAGAGCATAAACGCTTCCAAAATTATTCTCGGAGCCTTAAAAATTGCAGGCTACAGGTATGCAGACAGCCATCGTTACCCAGAGTTTAATTTTCTTCTTTACGTTGCTGGAGTCGACGTAGTGAACGGTCACGACGACTGTGCTCCCTGCTCAGATCCAGCAAAACTTCCTCAATGAACGCCAGGTGACGGTGTGATGCTTCGCGCGCCTTTTCCGGTTCGCGGGCCACAATCGCCGCGAAAATCCCGGCGCGGTGATTGCTTACCAGCGGCAGCATTTCGCGCCGCGAGTAGAGCAATTCAAAGTTCTGGCGAACGTTTTTTTCCAGCATCGGCCCCATACAGCGGAGCAAATGCAGCAAGACCATATTATGTGTGGCTTCTGTTACCGCCACTTGATACTGCATGACGGCGTCGGCCTCGGCGTCGAGATCGCCGCTGTCCTGCGCGGTCTGGATAACCAGATGACAATCACGAATGCGCTGCAAATCTTCTTCCGTCCCTCGAAGCGCGGCGTAATACGCGGCGATACCTTCGAGTGCGTGACGGGTTTCCAGGAGATCAAACTGCGATTCGGGATGGTCGGAAAGTAGTTCGGCAAGGGGGTCGCTAAAGCTTTGCCATAAATTGTTTTGAACAAATGTGCCACCGCCCTGACGACGCAACAGCAGGCCTTTACCTTCAAGGCGCTGGATGGCTTCTCTTAACGAGGGCCGTGATACATCAAACTGTTTGGCCAGTTCACGTTCGGGTAACAGTTTTTCACCGGGGCGCAGCGTGCCCTCGAGGATCAGAGATTCAAGCTGCTTCTCGATCGCGTCAGATAACTTCGGCTGTCTAATTTTACTGTAAGCCATAGGAACGTTTATTTGTCCTTAAGTTATTTTGCTTTGACGTTACGCTCTATCGCTATAGTCACGTTAAACACTACAAAGCAAGGTGACGAGCTCGAAGTAAATTGGTAATACCAATTTAAAAAACGTGGCCGTAAAGTAACAAAGTATTTACTCGGTGTCCATATCGCCCCTATCTGAAATGGCCGAATCCCGCACATTTTAACAAATATTTAGCATTTCTTTTTATAGTGTGTTCTGGATCACATTTAACCGCTTTTCGGCAAACTTTTGCGCACTTTGCGCGTTTCTTATGCGCCGATTCAATAAACCAGGTGCAAACTTTTTCGCTTAACACTATTCTTGGCCGAACGGTAGTTCGTGCTGGATATTAGTGGCATGACAGCCGTAAATAATTAGAGACAAAATACGTAATTTTCAGCTTACAGCCTGGGCTTTACGCTGATTTTTAACTTTTCCCTTACACAGAGGATCGGGAAATGGATGACAGGCAACAAGGCGAAGAGCTGAAGCGCGGATTGAAAAACCGCCACATTCAGCTGATCGCATTAGGTGGCGCTATTGGCACCGGACTTTTTCTGGGAATCGCTCAAACCATAAAAATGGCAGGCCCTTCGGTGCTGCTCGGCTACGCGATTGGCGGCATCATCGCCTTCCTTATTATGCGCCAGCTGGGCGAGATGGTGGTTGAAGAGCCTGTTGCGGGTTCATTCAGCCACTTTGCCTATAAGTACTGGGGCAATTTTGCCGGCTTCGCCTCTGGCTGGAACTACTGGGTGCTTTACGTGCTGGTCGCCATGGCGGAACTGACGGCGGTCGGCATTTATGTTCAATACTGGTGGCCGGAGATCCCGACGTGGGTTTCGGCGCTGGTGTTCTTCGTGCTGATCAACGCCATCAACCTGACCAACGTTAAAGTTTATGGCGAGATGGAATTCTGGTTCTCGATCATAAAAGTCGTGGCGATTGTCGGCATGATTGTGTTTGGCGCCTGGTTACTGGCCAGCGGCCACGGCGGACCGGAAGCCTCGGTGACCAATCTCTGGGCGCAGGGCGGCTTCTTCCCGCACGGCGTGAGCGGGCTGGTAATGGCGATGGCGGTCATTATGTTCTCCTTCGGCGGACTCGAGCTGGTCGGCATTACCGCTGCCGAAGCCGATAATCCTGAGAAAAGCATTCCAAAAGCCACCAATCAGGTTATCTATCGCATCCTTATCTTCTATATCGGTTCGCTGTCTATTCTGCTGTCACTTTATCCGTGGGGCAAAGTGGTCGAAGGCGGCAGCCCGTTCGTGCTGATTTTCCACGCGCTGGACAGTAATCTGGTTGCTACTCTGCTGAACGTCGTGGTGCTGACGGCCGCGCTGTCTGTTTACAACAGCTGCGTGTACAGCAACAGCCGCATGCTGTTTGGTCTGGCGAAACAGGGTAACGGCCCGAAATCGTTACTGAAAGTTGACCGTCGCGGCGTGCCTTACGTGGCTATCGGCATCTCGGCACTAGCGACCGCGCTGTGTGTGGTGATCAACTACGTGATGCCGGGCAAGGCGTTTGGCCTGCTGATGGCGCTGGTGGTTTCCGCGCTGGTGATTAACTGGGCGATGATTAGCCTCGCGCACCTGAAATTCCGTCAGGCGAAAGCGCGTGAAGGCGTGACCACCAAGTTCAAGGCGCTGCTTTATCCGGTTGGCAACTATATTTGCCTGCTGTTTTTAGCCGCGATTTTGGTGATAATGTACCTGACGCCAGATATTCAAATCTCGGTCATTCTGATCCCGTTCTGGCTGCTGTTACTCGGCGTGAGCTACAAGCTTAAAGGCAACAACAAGGTTGTCAACGTCGGCAGCAAGTAACGCATTCGTTAAGCGTTCTGAAACTCAAACCCAGCCACGCGCTGGGTTTTTCTTTTTATCTCCTTTAAATACTCTCAAGAAGTGCAAAGCAGCTCACACTTTGATGGGCATAACCAGTTTGTCCATCTCAATGACCTTAATCTCCTGACCGAAATTCATAAGCCGCATCAATACTTCAAGCACTTGGTTAATTGTCATCGGTTTGGAGAGAAAACTCATGAGGCAAGGCGCACTGTCATTTAAGGAAAAAGTTGCATACGGCATGGGGGACGCGGGCTGCAACATGATTTGGGGCACCATCACGCTGTTCCTGAGCTATTTCTACACCGATGTATTTGGGCTCGCGCCCGCGCTGGTCGGCGTGATGCTGCTATCGATTCGCGTCATCGACGCCGTGAGCGACCCGATTATGGGCGCCATTGCCGACCGCACCCAAACCCGCTGGGGCCGCTTCCGCCCTTACCTGCTCTGGGTTTCCGTACCTTTCGCGCTGTTCAGCATCCTGATGTTTTCCACGCCTGACTGGAGCTACACCAACAAAGTTATCTACGCCTTCGTGACCTATTTCCTGATGTCACTGACCTACACCGCCATCAACATTCCCTACTGCTCGCTCGGCGGCGTGATTACCGCCGATCCCAAAGAGCGCGTCTCCTGCCAGTCTTATCGCTTCTTTATGGTGGGCATCGCCACGCTGATTCTCTCCTCTTCTTTATTACCGATGGCGCAGTGGTTTGGCGGCGCGGATAAAGCAAAAGGCTATCAGCTGTCGATTGCCGTGATGGCGGTGATTGCGCTGGCGATGTTCCTGTTCTGTTTCAGCTCGGTAAAAGAGCGAATTCACCCCGCCGTGCCGACTAAACGCGCGCTGAAAAGCGATCTCAAAGACGTGTGGAAAAACGACCAGTGGGTGCGAATTTTGCTGCTGACTTTCTGCAACGTCTGCCCCGGCTTCATTCGCATGGCGGCCACGATGTATTACGTGACGTGGGTAATGGAAAAATCGACCTCTTTTGCCAGCCTGTTTATTAGCCTCGGCGTGGTCGGCATGATGATTGGCAGCGCGCTGGCAAAGCCGCTGACCGACCGATTCTGCAAGCTGAAAGTCTTTTTCTGGACCAACATCATTCTCACCGTCTTCTCCTGCGGCTTCTATTTCCTGAATCCACACTTTACGGCGCTGATTTTGGTGGCCTACTTCTTGCTCAACATCCTGCATCAGCTCCCTTCCCCGCTGCACTGGTCGCTGATGGCCGATGTCGACGACTACGGCGAATGGAAAACGGGCAAACGCAGCACCGGCATCAGCTTCTCGGGTAATTTATTCTTTTTGAAATGCGGATTGGCCGTGGCGGGCGCAATGGTCGGCTTTTTACTGTCGGTTTATGGCTATCAGGCAGGGGCCACATCACAGACTGGACAGGCACTTAACGGTATCGTGCTGTTATTCACCGTGATCCCGGGTGTCGGTTATCTGATTACCGCGGGCGTGGTCAAGCTGTTGAAAGTTGATCGCGAAATGATGAAAAAGATTCAGGCAGATTTAGAACTTCGTCGTCGCAACTTCAAGGATCTGTCGAACGATTACCCTGCAGCTACACAGGGTGCAGCCGAATTACCGGTCTTTGTTAGCAAGGAACCCAAACATGAGTAAAACCGTTTACCCGAATCCGTTTATCAGCCAGCGCGCTGACCCGCATATCTGGCGGCATTCCGACGGCCACTACTATTTCATCGCCTCCGTGCCGGAATACGATCGCCTTGAAATTCGTCGCGCCGCGACCCTTGAAGGCTTGGCCGAGGTGAGGCCGCGCGTGGTCTGGCGCAAACACAGCGGCGGGCCGATGAGCGCACTGATTTGGGCGCCCGAGCTGCATTATATCAATGGCAACTGGTACATCTATTTTGCCGCCGCGCCGTCCGATAAAATCGTCAAAGGCTTGTTTCAGCATCGAATGTTTGTGCTTGAGTGTTCCGATGCCGACCCGCTTTCTGGAAAATGGCAGGAGAAAGGCCGCATCGCCACGCCGCTCGACAGCTTCTCGCTCGACGGCACGCACTTCGCTCACAACGGCAAAAATTATTATCTCTGGGCGCAGAAAGATCCGGCGATTGAAGGCAATTCAAACCTTTATCTGGCCGAAATGAGCAATCCGTGGACCTTAAAATCTGCCCCGGTGATGATCAGTAAACCCGAATTTGCGTGGGAAAAAGTTGGCTTCGCGGTTAACGAAGGTCCGGCGGTGATCAACGGTTACGACAAGATTTTCGTCACCTATTCTGCCAGTGCGACCGACGAAAACTACTGCATGGGCATGCTGTGGGCCGACATTGAAGGCGATATTACCGACCCGGCGCAGTGGCAGAAATCGCCAACGCCGGTGTTTAAAACCCAGGCCGATAACCGGCAGTTCGGGCCGGGCCACAACAGCTTTACCCAGAATGAGAAAGGGGAAGACGTGCTGGTGTATCACGCTCGTAATTACACCGAAATTCAAGGGGATCCGCTGTATGACCCGAATCGTCATACGCGGTTAAAAGTGATCGACTGGGACGACGATGGCGTGCCGGTGTTTGGAGAACCGCCGGCCGACAATCATTGAGGTTGGTACTCTACCCCGTAAATCGTGATTAAAGCAGCGTGCCGTAAATCGTCAGGAACGCGACCACAATCAGAATAATGATGGTGACTTTGCGTGCCATCGACACCGCCGAGCGCGGGGTCTGTACCGGATCAAGGTGCGGATCGCGCGCCAGCGAAAACTGCGCCAGACGCGTTAACACCTGATATTGCGGCGTATGCAGGTCGCCCAAAGAGGCAAACCACGCCGGCAGCGCTTTTTCGCCGTGACCGATCAGCGCGTAGGCCACGCCCGCCAGACGCACGGGGATCCAGTCGAGAATATGCAGCAGATTATCTACCCCTGACTGGCTGCGTTTCAACGGCGCCGTATTGCGCGCCAACCAGCTCTGATAGCCACGCAACGCTGCGTATCCGCCCAGCGCAATGGGTCCGTAAGGCCCGCAAACCACAAACCAGAACAGCGGCGCAAGATAGTAGCGGAAGTTAATCCAGATCAGCGCGTTTTGCAGCTCGCGCAGTCGCATCGCCTCGGTACAATCCACCGGCAGCCCGTGAATCAACGCTAGCTCTTCGGCCATTTCGGAGCAGGCCATCGCGTCGCCCTGCCGCGCAGCTTTCAAATAAGCACGATAATGTGTACGTTTCAGCCCCGCGCCGATACACAGCAGGCACACCAGCACCCACACCACCAGCGACGGAATGCCATAAAACACGCCGTGAACCAGCCGCAACACGGCCCAGATTACCGCCATCCACACGATGACAATCGCCAGCGTTTTGGTCAACGACGCCGCGCGACCACGACGGAAAATCACCTCGAAACGGTGGTCGAGTTGCCAATGTTCACCCAATTTGAATAAACGTTCCCAGGCTAATACCAGTAGCAAAGTAAATAACGTCATGAACGGGGACTCTCTTTTGGTGATTCACTCGGGCCTGTTTTTCGCCGTCGAGACGAGGGCAACGAGACGGGTTTAAGGCATCGACTGTTCTACATCATTACCTTTTAAACCATTAAGGTAGCGTGACCAATCGAAGTGCGGACCAGGGTCGGTTTTCCGCCCGGGGGCAATATCGCTGTGACCGGTAATGTGCTGCGTATTTACAGGATAGTGCCTTAGTATCAAATCGCTAACCTTAAGTAAACTCTGATATTGCGCCTCGGTAAACGGCTCTAAGTCGGTCCCTTCAAGCTCGATGCCGATAGAGAAGTCATTGCAGCGCTCTCGGCCCTGCCAGCTCGACACCCCAGCATGCCAAGCTCGTTTATCAAAAGGCACGTATTGCACAATTTCACCGTCGCGACGAATCAGGCAGTGCGCCGCCACGCGAAGCTGATGGATTTGCTCGAAAAAGGGATCATCAAGAGGATTGAGCGTGCCGGTAAACAGCTGATCGATATAAGGTCCGCCAAATTTTCCGGGCGGCAGGCTGATATTGTGGATAACCAGCAACGAAGGCTTTTCATCGTCTGGACGATTATCGCAATGCGGAGAGATCACCTGCCGCGCGTCTGTGATCCAACCTTGTTCTACCTGCATTAATGACCTCGATGCGCCGTAAATATGGTACTTGCAATGGCAAAAGGGTAGCATGTTTTTTTTATAATCCACCCGCCATTTCGGAGTTTTGTATGCCCACTCGCAGCTACAGCATGGAAAGTCGCCGCGCCGAGTTACTCGACCGTATTCAACATGATATTCCCCTTTCCGTGGCGCAGGCCCTGCGTGAAGACTTGGGTGGCGAAGTGGATGCCAATCGAGATTTAACCGCGCAGCTGCTTCCTGCCGACAAACTGGCCCACGGCACCGTTTTGACCCGCGAAGCTGGCGTGTTCTGCGGCGAAGCCTGGGTCAATGAAGTGTTCCAGCAACTCGGACAAGGTAAAGTCAAAATTCAATGGCGGGTCAAAGATGGCGACGTGCTAGTCGAAAACCAGCCGCTGTTTGATATCACCGGCCCTGCGCGCCTGCTGCTGACCGGCGAAAGAACCGCGCTGAATTTCGTGCAAACGCTGTCGGGCGTGGCCACCGTGGTCAACCGCTACGTCAAACTGCTCGAAGGCACCAAAACGCGCCTGCTCGACACCCGTAAAACCTTGCCCGGCCTGCGCACTGCGCTGAAATACGCCGTGCTGTGCGGCGGCGGCAGCAATCATCGTCTTGGGCTGGCCGATGCCTTCCTGATTAAGGAAAACCACATTATTGCCTGCGGCACCATCAAGGCTGCCGTCGAACGCGCGCTGTGGATCCACGCCGATGTGCCGGTTGAAGTCGAGGTAGAAAATATTGTCGAGCTTGAGGCCGCGCTCGACGCCGGTGCCGATATCATCATGCTGGATAATTTCACCCTCGAGATGATGCGCGAAAGCGTGGCTATCACCGCAGGTCGCGCGCTGCTAGAGATTTCAGGCAACGTCACCGATTACACGCTGCGTGAATTCGCCGAAACCGGCGTCGATTTTATCTCCGTTGGCGCGCTGACCAAGCACGTTCGCGCACTCGATTTGTCGATGCGCTTTCGCTGATCCCTGACCCTTCTCCCCTGCTTAACGGCGGGGGATTTGCGAGCTCTATTCCACTTTTTTGTCGTCTTCTGTCTTCTCCCCCATTCTCTTTGCGCGACGTCGCGGGCGCTGATTTTTTGTCGCTGGTGCCGGTTCTGGCTGCTGGGTAGTTTGAGTCATCTTTTAGCTACTCTCTCAACCCCCTCACGCACTGGAGAACATCATGCAACACTTTTTCTTGGCTCGTTTCCTCTCATCACACTTTTTCTCATTACCTGTCATTTTGCCTCAAGAGCGCGCTCCGACGGATTACCAACGCGGATTCTCGTTAATTGAGCTGATGGTGGTCATCGGCATCATTGGCATTCTCAGCGGCATCGGCATTCCGGCCTATCAGTCTTACACCCAGAAAGCCGCCCTGACCGACATGCTGCAAACCATGGTGCCGTATAAAACTGCCAGCGAACTTTGCAGCATCGATTTAGGCGAACTGGCGAGCTGCAATAACGGTGTCTCCAATATTCCCCTCAGCAAGGCTTCACGCTACGTCAGCGACGTTTTGGTACAGGCCGGAATCATTACCCTTTCGGGTCAACAAGCGTTAAACGGCCTCAAAGTCGTCATGACTCCGGTCATTAACAGCACCGACGGCAGCATCGACTGGACACGCCAATGTACCCACGCGGGCAATCAGGGCCTTGTCGATTCCTGCAAGCAAATCTTCCATTTCACTGACGCCGGTGCCCGCCAATGAATACGGATAATGACACGCTAAAAGCCACGCTGGCGCAGCAGTGCCAGCATTTTGGCGCGGTGTTTATTAGTATCGAAAACGATAATTTACGCGTCGCCTGTCATCAGCAAAGTACCGATACTCCCGCGCTGCTGGCCGCGCTGCGCTTTACCTGCGCGCTGAAAGTCTTTGTAGAATATTGGCCGCAAACGCGGATAGAGCGCGCGTTAAGTCAGATTGAAACGCCGTTGACAGAAAGCGGCGCGACAGGCCAAAACGAAGATTACGACCTCGACGAAAACAGCAAGATTCCGGTGGTGCAGTTTCTCAATCAAACGCTAAAGCTGGCGATTCAACGCCGCGCGTCTGACGTTCATTTCGAACCTTTCGAGCAGCTGTTACGGGTTCGGCTGCGCATCGACGGCGTCTTGCAGGAGATAACGCCGCCCGACTTTTCACTCGCTGCCAGCGTGATTGCCCGACTGAAAATCATGGGCCAACTTAACGTTGCGGAGCATCGCCTGCCGCAGGACGGGCAAATGGCGGTGGCTTGTGACAGGCAGCGCTATTCGCTGCGCATCTCGTCGCTGCCGGTGCTGTACGGCGAAAAAATTGTGCTGCGGATCCTCGACAGAACGCAGCAGGAGCTGTCGATGGCGCAGCTGGGCTTTTCTGCAATCGAACAGCAACAATACTTTTCGGCGCTCGAAAAACCGCAGGGGCTGATTTTAGTGACGGGGCCGACGGGGAGCGGCAAAACCGTCACGCTTTATACCGGCCTGCGCCATCTTAATACCGTTGGCCGCAATATTTGCAGCGTGGAAGATCCGGTCGAAATTCCGGTGCGCGGCATTAATCAAACTCAGGTTAACAGCAAGACCTCGCTCGATTTCGCCCGCGTGCTGCGATCGCTGTTAAGGCAAGATCCCGACGTCATCATGATTGGTGAAATCCGCGATGCCGAGACCGCCGAAATCGCGGTGAAGGCCTCGCAAACGGGCCATCTGGTGCTTTCAACCTTGCATACCAACTCAACGACGGAAACGCTGGTCAGGCTGGCGCAGATGGGTATCGAAGGCTATCAGATTGCCGCCAGCCTGCGGCTGGTGATTGCGCAAAGGCTGGTGCGAAAGCTCTGCCCGCACTGTAAATCGTTCGAGCGAGCGCTGATAAAAACCCCTGAAGAGGCCTCGCCGCGCCCGATTGATGCGTGGCAGGCAACGGGCTGCGCGCACTGCTTTTCGGGTTATTACGGGCGGGTCGGCATTTACGAGATGCTCGAAAACAGTCCAAAGCTGCAACAGGCACTGGTCAAAGGTGCCGATTCGCAGAGGCTGGCGGAAATTGCTACCACGCAAAGCCAGCAAACGCTGTTTGCTTCGGGCATTGCGCTGGTGGAGCAAGGCGTGACTTCTCTTGCCGAGCTTTATCGGGTGATAGGAGAAGGAGCGACCCGTGAGCCTGTATCTGTTTAAGTGGCAGGCGGTCGACGAGCCGGGCACCTTGCACTGTGGCGAAAGCCTGTCGACGCAGCCGCAGGAGATTTTGAATCAGCTGGTGCAAAGCGGGCTTCAGCCGATCGTAATAAAAAAATCGCTCAAACTGCGCGACGGTTTTTGGAAAAACCGAGAGCGCATCGGGTTTATTCGCCAACTGGCGACTCTGCTGCAAACCGGCCTGCCGTTGACGCTAAGCCTGAATCTGCTGGCAAGCGATCATCCCATCGCCGCCTGGTGCTGCGTGCTTGGCGAGATGGTGAAAAAGGTCAACGAAGGGCAGCCGCTTTCTAGCGTGATGCGCCATTATCCCGCCGTTTTTCCGCCGATTTATTCACAGGTGATTGCCATCGGCGAATTAACGGGCCAGCTCGACAGCTGCTGTCTTCAGCTCGCCGTACAGCAGGAGCAGGTCATGCTGCTCCAGAAACGGGTAAAGAAGGCGTTGCGTTACCCGCTGATTGTAATGTGTATTGCCACCGGTATTACGCTGCTGATGTTGACCATGGTGCTGCCGGAATTCGCCAAAATCTACGCCTCCTTTGATGCCGAACTGCCTTGGTTTACCCGCGTATTAATCACGGGTTCGGAGGGCATCGTGCGTTTCGGACCCGCTTTTGCGATGCTGGCGGCGGCGGCAGGCTGGCTCTATGTTCATTATCTGCATCCGCAGGAAAAATGGCGATGGCGCGAGCAAAGCCTGCTATTAAGGCTGCCGCTGGTAAAGAAACTGATTGGCTACGGCTGTCTCTGTCAGCTGTTTCAAACGCTGGTTTTGACCCAGCACGCGGGCATGACGCTGAGCGACGGGCTACAGGCTGCCGAATCGTCGATAGGAAATTTGCATTATAAACGCGCCGTCGGAGAGCTTAATCATTGCCTGACGCGGGGAATTCCATTGCACAAGGCACTGACGGAATCGCCGCTGTTCCCGCCATTGTGTCGGCAGTTGGTCAGGATTGGCGAGGAGTCCGGGTCACTCGATTCATTGCTGGAAAAGCTGGCGCACTGGCACGCCGAGCAGGCGAACGAGCTGGCCGACGGAATGGCGCAGAAAATCGAACCCTTGATGATGCTGTTTATGGGCGTCGTAGTGGGAGGCTTGGTGATTGCGATGTATCTGCCCATCTTTAATCTGGGCGCGGCAATGAACTGAGAGATTATATTTATATCAAAAAGTTACTTTCTCTATTGAGCCATTGAACCGCAGGATCCCTCCACTAAACGGGCCTGCGGTTCAATTATCATTAACGAGAGATTACTTGCCGAACAGGCGGTTTTCCTGCTCTGCCACTCGAATAAAGGTGGTGCGTTTGGTTAGCTCTTTTAAACGTTCCGCGCCTACATAGGTGCAGGCAGAACGCAGGCCACCCAAAATATCGCGCACCGTTTCATCGACCGGACCTCGCAGCGGCAGCTTGACCGTTTTGCCTTCCGCCGCGCGATATTTCGCGACGCCGCCGACGTGGCGTTTCATCGCCGACTCGGAGCTCATGCCGTAAAACAGCATAAATTTCTCGCCCTGCTCTTCCACGATCGTGCCTTCACATTCGTCGTGCGCCGCGAGCATACCGCCGAGCATCACGAAATCTGCGCCGCCGCCAAACGCTTTCGCCACGTCGCCGGGCACCGCGCAGCCGCCGTCGCTGACGATTTGTCCACCAAGGCCGTGCGCCGCATCGGCACATTCAATGACGGCTGACAACTGCGGATAGCCCACGCCAGTTTTTACCCGCGTGGTGCAGACGGAACCTGGACCGATGCCGACTTTAACAATATCGGCACCCGATAGAATCAGCTCTTCGACCATTTCGCCCGTCACCACGTTGCCCGCACAGATAACTTTGTCGGGACAGGCTTCGCGCATGCGCACCAGAAACGAGACAAAATGCTCGGAATAGCCGTTTGCCACATCGAGACAGATAAATTTCAGCAGCGGCGAAAGCGAGAGGATTTTCAGCGTCTTGTGGAAATCGTCTTCGGAGGTGCCGGTTGAGACCATTACGTTCTGCAAGACTTTTTCACTGCTCAGCGCAATGAATGCCTGCCACTGTTCCACGCTGTAATGTTTATGCACCGCAGTCAGCAAGCCGAAAGAGGCAAGCGCTTCAGCCATGCTAAACGTGCCGACCGTGTCCATATTGGCGGCAATAATCGGCGTGCCGGACCAGCTGTGGCCAGAGTGTTTAAAGGTGAATGTACGTTCGAGTTCAACTTCTGAACGGCTCTTGAGGGTAGAGCGCTTTGGACGAATGAGGACGTCTTTAAAACCTAACTTTAAATCTTCTTCAATACGCATGATATGTCCTGGTTTGGGCTAGAAACCCGCCATTTACGCCGGCAGGCAAAAGTCGATTTGCACCTTTTCCAGTGGTTTAATCATACTCGTGAATCGCCATACGGCAAGGGGCGGTTTTGCATGACGCTTCACAGTTCGCCATTTTGGCTAGGGGAATTTCTCAAAAATTAAAATATTCAAAACATCGGGAAATAGAGAGGGAACGCGGCTTGCACTTACTGCCGATCTCTTTATCATTTACGTTATCGAACATTGTAGAGTAGAAGCATGACTTATATTGTTGCACTCACCGGCGGGATAGGAAGCGGCAAAACCACCGTCTCCAACGCGTTTGCACGGCTGGGTGTTACGCTGGTCGATGCCGACGTTATTGCCCGTCAGGTGGTCGAGCCTGCGACACCGGCTCTCAATGCCTTGGCCGAAAAATTTGGTCAACAAATCCTGCAACAGGACGGTTCTTTGAATCGTCCTCGCCTGCGTGAAATTATTTTCAGCGACGGCGCTGCCAAGCAGTGGGTCAATCAGCTTCTTCATCCCGTGATTCAGGCCGAAACGCAGCGTTTGATTAACAACGCGACCACGCCGTACGTGCTTTGGGTCGTGCCGCTGCTCATCGAAAATGGATTGCAGAGCGAGGCGAATCGGGTACTCGTCATTGACGTCAACCACGACGTTCAGCTCGCACGAACAGTCAGCCGCGATGGCGTTAGTCGTCAGCAGGCAGAAAACATAATCGCTGCACAGGTCCCGCGCCAGCAAAGGCTGGAGTGTGCGGACGACATTATTGATAACAACGGTGGTCCCGAGACGATCGAGCCGCGTGTTGCTTCATTACATAGCCGCTATCTGCAATTAGCGGCTTCAGCGACCCGACAGGATATTAACAAGAATGAGTGATGTGGTTTCTACCGTTCTCTTTGAACATCCTTTAAATGAAAAGATGCGCACCTGGTTGCGTATCGAATTTCTATTAGAGCAGCTCTATGCCAATGCGCAGCTGAGCGCCATTGCGCCCGCCCTGACCTTTTTCCGCACCGTTTCCGATTTGCTGGACGTGCTGGAGCGCGGCGAAGTTCGTACCGATCTGTTGAAAGAGCTTGAGCGCCAACAGCAAAAACTGCTGCTGTGGGCCGATGTCCCGGGTGTGGATATGGCGCGCATTCACGAGCTGCGTGCCGAGTTGAAAGAGACGGGTGCCGTGCTGATGAGCGCGCCGAGAATGGGTCAGGCGCTGAAAGAAGATCGCCTGATTGCGCTGGTTAAACAGCGGTTGAGCATTCCGGGCGGTTGTTGCAGTTTCGACCTGCCTACTCTGCACATTTGGCTGCATATGCCGCAGTCACTGCGCGATAACGACGTGCAAAAGTGGCTGTCATCGCTGACGCCGTTGCACAATGCACTGACCAGCGTGCTGGATTTGATTCGTCAGTCTGGGCCTTTCCGCAACCAGATAAGCCTCAACGGTTTCTTTCAGGACAACGCGGAAGATGCCGACCTGCTGCGTTTGCGCCTCTCCCTCGAGCATCAGCTTTACCCGCAAGTGTCAGGCCACAAGACGCGTTACGCCATTCGCTTCCTGCCTTTGGACAGCGAAAAAGGCCAGGTGCCGGCCCGACTTAATTTTGAACTTGCCTGCTGCTAGGAGCTGAACATGAGTAACGACGTTATTAAAGTAAACTGCCCAACCTGTGGCAAAACCGTAGTTTGGGGTGAGCAAAGCCCTTACCGCCCTTTCTGCTGCAAACGTTGTCAGCTGATTGACCTCGGCGAATGGGCCGACGAAGAGAAACGTATTCCGAGTAAAGGGGATATCAACGATCTCGACGACTGGAGTGAAGAAGAGCTCAAATAGTTGTTTAACATGATCAATAAAAACGTGATCAATAGTTACATGATCAATAAGAACGTGATCAATAATTTTAATTAAATTAGCGAAGTCAAAAAGGGCAGGAACCTGCCCTTTATTATTTTTGGATTGGTTTAAAAGTAATTATTCAATGCAGGAGAAATAACTGCAAAATCATGCTTTGCCTTTGGAAATGGTTTTAAAAAAAGCTATTTTTTTCGTTGTATTAACTAAGCCTGTGAATCAGCTCTAAAAGCACCTTCAAACCTTTCGAATGCATCATTAAACTCTTGTGGATATCTACCTGTAACCAACTTATCCGCGCCGCGTATGTCATCCTTTATTTCGCGAATTTTTGCTAAAACCACCTCTTTTTCAGGTTGTGTACCTAGATCATGTAATTTTCCAAAAAGTTTAGTTCTGGCAAACAAGCAACTTTCATCTTTTATTTTTAAGTCATGAACAGCATTTGTAAAATCCAGGACGGTTTTGATGAGGTAACCGTTTTTAATAACAGGCTTAACAACGTCTGAAGAATGGTTAATGGTGGCATCTGAAGAGTGGTTGACGGTGGCATAAGTCGTTGAAGCAGTTTGCACGAATTGCTCTGCAATCAGCATTTTAGGCTGCTTGTTGATCTGCGCGTAGATAGGTTCGCGAGCAATGTATGCTTTCAACTCCTTAACCTGGTTAAGATTGATGCGGGTATGATTCTTATCACCATATAACCCATTTACCAACGGAGCCATTGGCGCTTGTGATTTCATCGCCGCTTTGGCGTTATTAACGCCTTTGATATTCCCAAACATCTTTCCTACATTTTTGCTTATCGTATGAAAAACTCTTTGCAGGGGAATTAAACTTCTCGAAAATAATACATTACCGACAGACATACTTTACCTCCTTTTATAAAGCATTCCTCTCAGCATAACTTTTAATTTAATTTAGCCTGCTACTCAGCAAATTAAAAATATATTATAACAACGGTTATGCTGCACTAGATGTTTACTCTATTGGTATAAACAGAGTGCAGCGATAATACAATGATTGCCTAGCCTCGTCATTTAAATAAGGCTTCGTTAAAAAACTTAACTCATGTTAATTAACGTGTATTAGTAATAACACCCATTAACATTTTATTAGATTTTACCTGCAAGCAATAATAATATAATTTCGGCATTCGCAGGCGGGAAATCACTTTCTTTAAGCGCGGATTGGGCAACCCAGCGTTTCGGCTGACCCTCTTTGCCGTAAGGTTCACCATTCCAGCTTTCGACCAGAAAGAAATGCAGGTTCACAATCCGATCCGGAAAAGTATGTTGCAGCGTGCGGACTGCCACGGGATCGCGCGTATCGATGCCCACTTCTTCCTGTAATTCACGAATCAACGCTTGGGCCGCCGTTTCACCACTTTCAATCTTGCCGCCCGGAAACTCCCAGAAACCGGCCATGTGCGATGAGGCATCGCGCTGGGTAATAAAAATCTCATGGTTTGTGTTACGAATAATCCCCACCGAGATATTCAATTGTTTCAACGTCACAGTCACTACCTCAACCCTCTTCCGAAGGCGCTTCAAAATGGATATTTTATCATTGATGCCGTAAAAAAAAGGGCGGTGATTAGCCGCCCTCTTCTATTTATTGCTTACTCAAGCACGTTAAACAGAAGGATTAGTTCTGCAGACGTCCGTGGCACTGTTTGTATTTCTTGCCGGATCCACAAGGGCACGGATCGTTGCGGCCAACTTTACGATCGGCGGCGGCAGAAGAAGAATTACCAGTAGTAGAGAGCTCGTCTTCAAGCGACGCCACGTGGCTCAGCTGTTGCTGCTGTGCCAGACGTTCGGCTTCTTCACGACGCTGCTCTTCCATCGCTTCCACTTCTTCCGGCATACGAACCTGAACCTTGCTCAGTACGCTAACGACTTCATACTTAAGGGATTCCAGCATCGCAGCGAACATGGCGAAGGATTCACGCTTGTATTCCTGCTTCGGATCTTTCTGCGCATAACCACGCAGGTGAATACCCTGACGCAGATAATCCATCGCGGCAAGGTGCTCTTTCCAGAGGGAATCAAGCGTTTGCAGCATCACGCCTTTCTCGAAGTTGCGCATCATCTCGAGGCCAACGACTTCTTCCTTAAGGGTGTAAGCTTCTTTGGCGTTTTGCAGAATGCGCTCGCGCAGCGTCTCTTCATGCAGCTCGGGTTCTTTGTCCAGCCACTCTCTGATCGGCATTTCCAGCTCGAAATCGTTTTTCAGGCGCTGTTCCAGACCTTCTACATCCCACATCTCTTCAAGAGACTGCGGCGGGATGAAGCTGTCGATGGTGCTCTTGAACACGTCTTCGCGAATGCTGGCGATGGTTTCGCTCACGTCCGTTACGTCCAGCAGTTCGTTACGCTGGGTGTAAATCGCGCGGCGCTGATCGTTTGCCACGTCATCGTATTCCAGCAGCTGCTTACGCATGTCGTAGTTACGGCTTTCAACTTTACGCTGTGCGTTGGCAATCGCCTTGGTCACCCACGGGTGCTCAATGGCTTCGCCCGGCTTCATGCCCAGCTTGCGCATCATGCCGGTCACGCGGTCGGAGGCGAAGATACGCATTAATGGATCTTCCATCGACAGGTAGAAGCGGGATGAACCGGCATCACCCTGACGACCGGCACGGCCGCGCAGCTGGTTATCGATACGGCGCGATTCGTGACGTTCGGTGCCGATGATGTGCAGACCGCCGGAAGCCAGCACGGCTTCGTGACGCACGTTCCAAGCTTCTTTGATGCTGGCGATTTGCTCTGGCGTCACTTCTTCGCCAAGATTTTCGATCTCAACCTGCCAGCTGCCGCCGAGCACGATATCCGTACCACGACCCGCCATGTTGGTTGCAATGGTCACGCGGCTCGGCTGGCCGGCCTGCGCAACGATATCTGCCTCTTTGGCGTGGAACTTGGCGTTCAGAACGCTGTGTTCGATACCGGCTTTGGTCAGCTCGTGAGAGACCACTTCAGACTTCTCGATTGACGCGGTACCGACCAGAATTGGCTGGCCGTTGGCGCTACGCTCTTTGATGTCTTCAATGATCGCGCCGATTTTTTCCATCTCGGTCATGTAGACCAGGTCTGGCAAATCTTTACGCTGCATTGGGCGGTTGGTTGGCACCACGATGGTATCCAGCTTGTAGATAGCGCTGAATTCGAAGGCTTCGGTATCCGCAGTACCGGTCATGCCGGCCAGTTTTTCATACAGACGGAAGTAGTTCTGGAAGGTGATGGAAGCCAGCGTCTGGTTTTCGTTTTGAATATCCACGCGCTCTTTGGCTTCAACGGCCTGATGCAGACCGTCGGACCAGCGACGACCCTGCATGGTACGGCCGGTGTGTTCGTCGACGATAATCACTTCGCCGTCTTTCACGATGTAATCAACGTCACGGGTGAAGAGCACGTGGGCGCGCAGTGCGGCGGTCACGTGGTGCATCAGCATGATGTTGCTCGGCGAGTAGAGTGATTCGCCCTCTTCCATGATGCCCGCGTCGGCCATCATCTCTTCGATGAGGATCAGACCGCGTTCGGTCAGGTGAACCTGACGCGCTTTTTCGTCGACGGAGAAGTGACCTTCACCCTGGAAGGTGTCGGAATCTTCTTTTTCCTGACGGATCAGTTTAGGGATCAGCTTGTCGACGCGGATATACATCTCGGAGCTGTCTTCGGCAGGACCAGAGATGATAAGCGGCGTACGCGCTTCATCGATAAGAATGGAGTCAACCTCATCCACCAGCGCGTAATGCAGTTTACGCTGCACGCGCTCTTCGATGCTGAACGCCATGTTGTCGCGCAGATAGTCGAAGCCGTATTCGTTGTTGGTGCCGTAAGTGATGTCTGCCGCGTAGGCCGCACGTTTTTCCGGTGCAGGCATGTTTGGCAGGTTAATACCGACGGTCAGGCCAAGGAACTCGAACAGTGGGCGGTTGTTTTCGGCATCGCGCTGGGCCAGATAGTCATTCACGGTAACCACGTGAACGCCTTTGCCGCTCAGGGCATTCAGGTAGGCGGGCAGCGTTGCGGTAAGGGTTTTACCTTCACCGGTACGCATTTCCGCGATACAGCGTTCGTTCAGCACCATACCACCGAGCAGCTGTACGTCGAAGTGACGCATGCCGAACACGCGCTTACTTGATTCGCGGACCACGGCAAAGGCTTCTGGGATCAGCGATTCAAGAACCTCACCTTTCGCCAGACGCGCGCGAAACTCGTCGGTTTTAGCGCGCAGCTGTTCGTCGGACATCGCCTGAACTTCAGGCTCCAGACGGTTTACCTGATCGACTACTTTGCGCATGCGGCGCAGGGTACGGTCATTACGACTACCAAAAACTTTGGTTAAAATTTTGCTTAACATGATTCTTGATTTCTCTCTGAGCCACTCGTGGCGGCCACTATTTATAGGTACTTATTGATCTTGCCGGCGCATAATTGTGCTTGTGCCATGCTTAACAAAAGAGACCAACGAAAAGAAACGATCATCGGATTATTGAAACCCAATAGATTTCTCGCGCAGACGTAATACGTTGATTTACCGAATAATAATAAAAGGAAATCGACGCGACTATAGCGAGAAAGAGGAAGGGCTTGCAGCGGGTCCGGCGCGGATGCCAAGCGTATTGGCAAGCCAGAGTTTGGGTTGATGCTTATCGGAAGCCGAGAGCCGCAACTGGCGCGGGTCGCGGACGATAATAGGTGAACGTGTTTCATGCGTTAGCAGCGAATTCAGCGTAACCAGCAGCGCAAGCTGTTGTACGTGAAGAGGTTCAACCTCGGCTAAATCGTTATCCTGGCTGACAACGTTATAGGTGACAACCTGAGGCGACAGCGCAAAAGAAAGGTGACGGATGACCGTGCGCAGTGCATGCTGCTGCCAATAGTCGACGCCAAATGAAGCGCGGCGATGGGCCTGAAGCCAGACCAGATTGGTCAGCCCGCGACTGCCGATATTTAAACGGTTCAGACTTGAGGAGGTATTGGTTACACTGGACAGCTCGGTTTGTGAAAGATTCGTCGACACGCCGAAGCTCGCCGCGACCATCCCCAACAGGAGATGCGGCCAAAAATACTTTCTGCCAAATTGTCGCCAACGATTTAGAATACCAATCACAAGTTTTACAATCCGCCGGAGCCCGTCAATGCGTAACAGCCGCCCACAATTATTAGATATCCTGTTCGATGACGCTACAGCCGCGGGACAAAGCCCTTTACGGGTAGTTCAACAGCGCGCGGCCGCGTTACTCAAGCTCGATCGCACGGTTAAAAGTCTGTTACCTACTCAAATGCAACCGTGGTGCCGAGTCGGTAATTATCGCCAGGGTGTTTTGGTGCTAGAGATAGCAAATGCCAGCTGGATGATGCGCTTACGTTATGAACAACCGGCGCTTCTCTCTGCACTTCGAGCGCAAATACTACCATCATTGTCTTCGATCGACATCAGGATTAATCCTTCGCTCATGGCAAAAAGTGAAAACTTATCGCAGAAAAACGAAAATTATTATCGCATGGACGAGAAGACGGGAGAATCAAAGGGTCCGTTACCGCCGGTAAGGCAATTAAGCAGACAAAGTGCGGATGAACTACGACAACTGGCGAGCCGAAGCCCGGAAAAACTCAGAAAAGCATTAGAACGACTGGCTGAAATGGCCGGAGAGGGTGCCAAGACAACCAGTCGTAATAAGTAATATCAGTACCGATTTACGCGAATACGGCAGAAGGCGCTTTGAAGGCCAATGGCACTTCGGCTTCATCCTGGAAGGTAACAAATTCCCAGGCTTCCTGCTTCGCCAACACGGCTTGCAGCAACTTGTTGTTCAGCGCGTGGCCTGACTTATAGGTGCTTACAGCGCCAATAATGTTGTAGCCACACATGAACAGGTCACCGATGCCGTCCAGCATTTTGTGACGAACGAATTCATCTTCAAAACGCAGACCGTCTTCATTAAGCACGCGGTAATCATCTACCACAATCGCGCAATCAAAGCTGCCACCCAGGCACAAACCGCGTGACTGCAAATACTCGATATCACGTACGAATCCGAAAGTACGGGCTCTGCTAATCTGGCGAACAAAAGATTCAGCCGAGAACTCGAGCTGATAGCGCTTGGTGTCGCCTTCAATTGCCGGGTGGTTGAAGTCGATAGTCCAGTCCAGGAAGAAACCGTTATAAGGTTTCATCTCAGCCCATTTATCGCCATCTTCAACGCGAACCGTTTCCTTGATGCGAACAAACTTTTTAGCGCTGTTCAGAAGCTCAATGCCAGCATCCATCAACAGATAGACGAATGGCGCGGCGCTGCCGTCCATAATCGGCACTTCGGGCGCGTCGACTTCGATAATGATGTTATCAATGCCAAGGCCAGCCAGTGCCGCATTAAGGTGTTCAACCGTAGAAATACGTACGTCATGCTCATTAACCAGGCAAGTACAGAGCATGGTATCACGCACGGATTTTGCATCTGCCGGGAAATCTACCGGTGGATTCAAGTCAGTGCGACGATAGATGACCCCGGTGTTAGCCGGTGCAGGTCGCAAGGTCAAGGTGACTTTCTTACCGGTATGTAAACCGACACCCGTCGCCTGAACGATACGTTTTAATGTACGTTGTTTGATCATCGTTTTTATCTCGCAATGTTATCCATCCAACCGACCTAAGGATACCTTATGATCGGCGGGACAGTTTAGCACAAAGAGCGGAGATACCCAAATTCAGACAATTCGCTGAAATTAGTCTGCCTGCTTGCGCAGGAACGCCGGGATATCCAGATAATCAGGCTCTTTGCTGGATTGCGTGCTTGGCTCGTTGACCACTTTGGCGGCTGGCTTGGTTTCCTGCGGCAGCGGCGACATGCCGTGCTGCTGGTAACGATGGTCCATAACCGGCTGGCTGGCAGGCTTGTTGGTCACCAGGGTGATTTCTGGACGTTTGTCCATGCCAATACCGGTTGCTACCACAGTAACACGCAGTTCGTCGTTCATTTCCGGGTCAAGGGAAGTACCGATTACCACGGTGGCGTTGTCAGAGGCGAAAGCACGGATGGTGTTACCCACGGTTTCGAACTCATCAAGACGCAGGTCGAAGCCCGCAGTAATGTTGACCAGCACGCCGCGCGCGCCAGACAGGTCGATATCTTCCAGCAACGGGCTGGAAATCGCCATTTCGGCCGCTTCTTCGGCACGGTCTTCACCGCACGCCACGCCAGAACCCATCATCGCGTAGCCCATTTCAGACATTACGGTGCGCACGTCGGCAAAGTCGACGTTCATCAGGCCCGGACGGGTGATCAGCTCGGCAATACCCTGCACCGCGCCTTTAAGTACGTCATTGGCCGCACCGAAAGCGTCGAGAAGAGAGATACCGCGACCCAGAACTTTAAGCAATTTATCGTTCGGGATGGTGATCAGTGAGTCAACGTGCTTGGACAGCTCGGCGATACCCTGCTCCGCGAAGGCCATGCGCTTCTTGCCTTCGAAATTGAAAGGCTTGGTCACAACGGCGACGGTCAGAATACCTAAATCTTTTGCTACTTCGGCAACAACAGGCGCAGCGCCTGTACCGGTGCCACCACCCATACCTGCCGCGATGAACACCATGTCTGCGCCTTCGAGTGCAACTCGCAGGGCTTCACGGTCTTCTTCGGCGGAGTTGCGACCCACTTCAGGGTTCGCTCCAGCACCCAGACCTTTGGTAATACCGCTACCAATCTGGATTGTCTGGCCTACAGCCGTTTTACGCAACGCCTGAGCGTCGGTGTTAACGGCAAAGAATTCAACGCCTTCGATGCGCTCACGCACCATGTGCTCGACGGCGTTACCACCACCACCACCGACGCCGATGACTTTAATCACCGCGTCGTTGGTCAGTTCCATAGGTTCAAACATAGTTTCTCTCCGTTTTGTGCCTGTCGCTTCGGGATCACCAATACACTCCACTATGATCCCGTTGTTGAAACATTAAAACTCTTTTCTCAGCCAACTGTTGATTCTTTTGAACCAATTGCCCACTGAGGCGCGTTTTTCCACTTCCGCCTCACCACTGAGGTGAGACTCTTTACCATAGTGCAGCAGCCCTACAGCGGTTGAGTAGTAGGGTTCCTGCGCGTAGTCTGTCAGCCCGGTGATGTTCAAAGGTTGACCAATGCGCACCTGGGTATGGAATACCCGTTGCGCACAGGCTGCCAGACCATCAATTTGTGCTGCGCCACCCGTTAATACGATACCGGCGGCCAAATGGTGTTTTACGCCCTGTTGGCGTAACTGTTCCTGCAACTGCAAAATCTCGTCGTTCACCAGGTTCAGCAGTTCGGTGTAACGCGGTTCGATTACCTCTGCGAGCGTCTGACGCTGCAGGCTGCGCGGTGGACGTCCACCCACGCTCGGCACTTCGACGTTTTCGTCTTTGCCGACAATCGACCCTAACGCGCAACCGTGGCGAACCTTGATGGCTTCGGCGTCGGTTGGCGGTGTGCCAAACGCGTACGCGATATCGCTGGTGACCACGTTACCCGCGTACGGGATAACCTTAGTATGGCGCAGTGCGCCGCCAGTATATACGGCAATATCCATAGTACCGCCGCCGATATCAACGACACAAACGCCTAGCTCACGTTCGTCTTCAGTTAATACTGCATAACTTGCGGCCAAGCCCGCAAAAATCAGTTGATCCACTTTTAAACCGCAGCGTTCAACCGCTTTGACGATGTTCTTCGCCATATCATTGTGGCAGGTAATCAGGTGAACTTTTGCCTGCATGCGCACGCCCGAAAGTCCGACCGGATTTTTAATGCCTTCCTGATAATCGATGGCGTATTCCTGAGGAATAACGTGCAACACTCGATGCTCGTCACGAACGCGTACCGATTTAGCGGTATGCACCACGTTTTCTACATCTTCCTGTGTTACTTCCTCTTCTGAAATAGGAACCATCCCTATTTCATTCTGACAACTGATATGTTTACCAGACAGCGCCAGGTAAACAGAGGAAATTTGGCAGTCCGCCATTAACTCGGCCTGATCAATCGCACGCTGAACGCATTTTACGACTGATTCGAGGTCATTCACCCCGCCCTTGTCCATGCCCCGTGAAGGACAGCTTCCCACACCGATAATATTGACCATGCCATCGGGCAGAACTTCCCCTACCAGTGCAGCTACCTTTGCCGTACCGATCTCCAGCCCAACTACCAGTTTTCTGTCCGTCGACTTGATCATTGTTGTTTAGCCTGTGCCTGATTCTGCTTGTTGTTTTGCTGAATGTTGTTTTGCTGAACATTGCCCTGCTGACCGGCTTTTTGTCCATCGCCGCCATCTTGTTCAATAAACGCCGGGGCCCAACCTGCAGCCGCACCGCTTTCATAACGCAAATCAACATAGCTGATACGTTTATTGTCAGCATCCGCCTGCTGTTTCAGTCGCGGATAAAGGTCGATAAAGCGTTGAAGACGACCATTACGATCGTCTCTTCCCAAATCGATACGGGTGTCGTCGTCCAGCGTAATCTGCCAGGAATGACGCGCCGTCATCGACACGGACTTCACCGTAAACTTGCCTACCGACGAAGCGGCGGCAAGCTGCTGACTCATAGTCTGATAACCCTGCAAAACGTCCTGTTCACTGCCTTCCGGTCCGTATAGCAGCGGCATCTTCTGTTTCACGACCCGCTCGGCCGGAATGCTGAACGCCTTACCCTCGGCATCCATCATGTGCAGATCGTTCCAGTGCGCCACCGGCACATATTCCACCAGATGGATCTTTAATTCGTTCGGCCACTGCTTGCGCACGCTGACCTGCTTGATCCACGGCAGACGTTCGATCTGCTGCTGAATGACGTTTACGTCCTGCGTCATAAAGGTGCCGGGCTCGCCCAGCGACAAAATGGCCTGACGAATGTCGTCATTGCTGGTGTAGTGACGATCGCCGGTCACCACCAGTTCTGATAGCGGCGTGCGTTTGGCGTCGTCCATCCAGCTCAGTACCGCCCAGGCACTCCAGCCGATAGTGGCCAGCACCATCAGCAGGAACAGCATGCCTGCCAGCTGGCCGCCGTTACTGCGTCGGCCTTGGCTTTCGGCCTTCGTCGCGCGTTCGCGTGCATTTAGGGCAGCTTGAGACATATCAGTCGGCGAGCTCCAGAATGCGGGCCACCAGCTGCGGGAAACTCAGTCCCGCCTGTTTGGCCGCCATCGGCACCAAACTATGGCTGGTCATGCCCGGTGATGTATTGACTTCAAGCAAATTGAAGCGACCTTCGCCGTCCTGCATGACATCGACACGTCCCCAGCCGCTGCAATCCAGCGCGCGGTAGGCTTGCAATGCCAGCTCGGCCAGTTCCTGCTCCTGAGAAGCATCGAGACCGCTCGGGCAAAAATACTGCGTCTCGTCAGAGATATATTTCGCCTGATAATCGTAGAAGATGCCCGCTGGCTGAATGCGAATCGACGGCATCACCTGCGAACCAATAATCGCGACGGTGAATTCCGAACCGCTCAACCATTTCTCAATCAGCAGGTTGTCGTCGTGACGAAATGCCTCTTCCAGCGCAGGCAGCAGCTCTTCGGGCTTACTCACCTTGCTCATGCCGACGCTGGAACCTTCGCGGCTCGGCTTGACTATCAGAGGCAGACCCAAGGCGTCGATGCTCGCGCGCAGTGCGCCCTGCCCTGCTTCCCCAAGCTGCTTTTTATTTAATGCTACAAACGGCGCCACCGGCAGACCCAGCGATTGCCACACCAGCTTGGTGCGGAATTTGTCCATGGTCAGCGCAGAGGCCATCACGCCGCTGCCGGTATAAGGCAGCTCGAGGTGCTCAAGAACGCCTTGCAGCGTGCCATCTTCCCCGCCGCGACCGTGCAGCGCGATAAAGACTTTGTCGTAACCTTCGTCTTTGAGACGGGTCACGGAAAACGTTTTGGTATCAACCCCGTGGGCGTCGATCCCGGCTTCGCGCAGGCCCGCCAGAACGGCAGCGCCCGACTGTAATGACACGTCGCGTTCGGCAGAAGTCCCGCCAAACAGCACCGCCACTTTATTGCTTTTATTCGGCATAGTGTTCGAAATAGTATTAGACATAGTGCTCATCTTCCTTCTTGACCGCCTGCAACTTTTGTTCGGCCAGTTTGCGAGCCACCTTGCCAATATTTCCCGCGCCCTGAACCAGAATCAGGTCGTTGGCGTCGAGGATAGGGGCCAGAATGCCCGGCACCGCGTCGATATCTGAGACCAGAATCGGGTCCAGCTTGCCGCGTGCGCGAATAGTGCGACACAGCGAACGGCTGTCTGCGCCCGGAATCGGCGTTTCGCCCGCGGCATAGACGTCGAGCATTACCAGCAAATCGACCTGTGACAGCACGTTGGCGAAATCTTCATACAGGTCGCGAGTACGCGTGTAACGGTGCGGCTGGAAGACCATCACCAGACGCTTGTCTTCCCAACCGGCGCGCGCGGCTTTGATAGTCGCGTCAACTTCGGTCGGATGATGACCGTAATCGTCGACCAGCATCGCGCTGCCGCTTTTGCCATTCACGTTCTCCAGCGGATATTCGCCGAGGAAATCGAAACGGCGACCCGTGCCCTGGAAACCGGCCAGCGCGGTCAGAATCGCGTCATCACTGATGTTTTCGTCTGTCGCCACGGCAATGGCGGCCGCTGCGTTCAATGCGTTATGACGGCCCGGCGAGTTCAGCATCACCTCGATTGGCGTTTTGTCCTGACGACGCACGGTAAAGTGACCCTGCGCGCCAACCTGACGATAGTCTTCGATAAAGACGTCGGCATCTTCGCTGAAACCGTAAGTCGTCACGTGACGGCCTACGCGCGGCAAAAGCTCGCGAATCACCGGATCGTCGATACACATCACCGCACGGCCATAAAACGGCAGGTTGTGCAGGAAGTTAATAAAGGTCTGCTTGAGGATCTCGAAGTCACCCTGATAGGTGTCCATGTGATCCGCTTCGATGTTGGTCACGATAGCGACCATCGGCTGCAAATGCAGGAACGAGGCGTCGCTTTCGTCGGCTTCGGCAATCAGAAAACGGCTCGAACCCAGACGCGCGTGAGTACCTGCCGCTTTCACCAAACCGCCATTGACGAAGGTGGGATCGAGTCCGGCCTCGGCGTAAATGCTGGTCACCATCGCGGTCGTCGTGGTTTTACCGTGCGTTCCGGCGACGGCAATACCGTGGCGGAAACGCATCAGCTCGGCCAGCATTTCGGCACGGCGAATCACGGGAATACGCGCTTCTCTTGCTGCAATCAGCTCCGGGTTATCGGCAGCGATTGCCGTAGAGACCACCACCACACTCGCATCCAGCACGTTTTCGGGACGATGATTGAAATAGATCGTCGCGCCCAGCGCAGAGAGCTGCTGAGTCACCGGATTCGGCGCCAGATCGGAACCACTAATTTGATAGCCTTCATTGGCCAACACTTCGGCGATACCACCCATGCCGGCACCACCGATGCCAACAAAGTGTATGTGCCGGACGCGATGCATCTCGGGCACGAAGGTACGCAGTTTCGCCAATTGTTGTGTATTCACGTTTCTCTTAAACCTTTTCATTTAATGGACCGAACACGGAAAACCGCGTTCAGTGCTGCATCTATTTATTGTGACTTATCTCTACAGTCACTTGAGACTGGCGGCGACCACTTCGGCGGCCACGCGCTCGGTTGCGTCAGGAATGGCCACTGCGCGCGCGTTTCGCGCCATCTCAAGCAGACGCTGGCGATCCCAGCTCGCTAGAATGTCGGCTACGGCACCGGCATTAAAATCTTTCTGCTCGATAATCTTCGCGGCACCGGCTTTTTCAAGCGGCAGCGCGTTCCAATACTGTTGGCGATCTTTATGCTGGAAAGGCACAAAAATGGCCGGTAATCCTGCGGCGGCGATTTCGCTGACGGTCAATGCACCCGAACGGCACACCACCACGTCGGCCCACGCATAGGCTTCCGCCATGTCGTCGATAAATTCGGCCACTTTATGCTGCGTCTGTTCGGCTTCTTCATAAGCCTGATTAACCGACTCCAGCGCGCCCTTTCCGACCTGATGCCAAATCGTGACGCGGTCGCCGAGCAGCGCGGCGATTTTTGGCATCGCCTGATTCAAGACGCGCGCGCCTTGACTGCCGCCAATCACCAGAATGCGAATCTTGCCTTCGCGACCCGCAAAGCGTTGATCGGGCAAAGGCAGCGCCAGCACGTCGGTGCGAACCGGATTACCGACAACGGCGGCTTTCGGAAACGCGCCCGGAAACGCCTGCAATACCGTTTTGGCAATCCGTGACAGCCAGCGGTTGGTCAGTCCGGCAATACCATTTTGCTCATGTAAAACAACGGGAATACCGCACGACCAGGCGGCCAAACCACCCGGTCCGGAGACGTAACCGCCCATCCCCAACACCACGTCAGGCTGGAAACGTCGCATGATCACTTTCGCCTGACGCCACGCATGATATATGCGAATGGGGGCGTAAAGTTTCGCTTTCAGACCTTTCCCACGAATTCCGGCAATTTTTATGAAATCTATTTCAATTCCGTGCTTCGGAACCAAATCCGCTTCCATTCGATCGGCGGTTCCGAGCCAGCGAACTTCCCAGCCCTGCGCGATTAAATGATGCGCCACGGCCAGTCCGGGAAACACATGACCTCCGGTACCGCCTGCCATCACCATTAAACGCCTGGTCTTGCCACTCATCGGGCACTCCTTACAAACGCCTGCGCTTTCGCCAGACGCGTTTCATAATCTATTCGCAGCAACAGCGTGATCGCCGTCGACATAATCAGCAGGCTCGAACCGCCGTAACTGATAAGCGGCAGGGTCAGACCTTTGGTCGGTAACATCCCTGCGGCAGCGCCTACGTTGACCAACGCCTGGAAGCTTATCCACACGCCAATCGAACAGGCCAGAAAGCCGGAAAAACGCTGATCGAGCTCCAGCGCGCGGCGGCCAATCGACATGGCACGAAAAGCGACGAAGAATACCATTAACAGTGTTAAAACCACACCGAAATAGCCGAGCTCTTCACCAAGAATCGAGAAGATAAAGTCAGTGTGCGCTTCCGGCAGATATTCCAGCTTTTGTACCGAGTTTCCAAGGCCTTGGCCCCAGAACTCACCGCGACCAAAAGCCATCAGCGATTGCGTTAACTGATAGCCGCTGCCGAACGGATCGGCCCACGGATTCCAGAACGACGTTACGCGGCGCATACGGTAAGGTTCGGCGACGATAAGCAGACACACCGCAAACGCGCCCGAGCCGATAATCGCCAGGAACTGCCACATTTTCGCCCCCGCCAGAAACAGCATCGCCAGCGTGGTAATAAAGAGTACAACGACGGTACCCAAATCGGGCTGAGCCAGCAGCAGCACGGCGAGAATAACCATCACGCCCATCGGCTTGCAGAAGCCCCAAAAGTTGCTGCGTACCTCATCGACCTTGCGCACCAGATAGCTGGCCAGATAGCAAAACAGCGACAGTTTGGAAAACTCGGCGGGCTGTATTCGCAGCGGCCCAAGTGAAATCCAGCGCGAGGCCCCGTTAATCGAACTCCCCACGACCAATACCACCAGCAGCATGATAATCGATATAAATAACAGGACGTTACTATATTTTTGCCACACCATCATGGGTAAGCGTAGTGTGATTAGCCCGATAATAAAGGCCAAAACAAGATATATTGCATCGCGCTTGGCAAACATGAATGGATCGTTAGCCAAACGCTGGCCGATTGGCATCGACGCCGAGGTCACCATCACGAAACCGACAATCGCCAGCCCAAAAGTCAGCCACAGCAAGGTGCGGTCATAAAGCACCAACGTTGGGCTGTCGTTCTCTTTCGCGCCCATCACCCAGTCGTTAGCCTTGGTGCCGAGGCGACCCATCATCGCGAGTCCGGGAATACGCATTAGCCTAGCTCCTTGGCGAGGGCGGTGAAGACGTCACCGCGCTGTTCGAAATTCTTGAACTGATCGAGGCTGGCACAGGCCGGAGAGAGCAGCACCATGTCGCCAGAGCTTAACTTGCCGGCGATATCGCGCATCGCCTGCTCCATCGTTTCAAACATTGATGAAACGTCAGGACGGAGATCGGCCAGCTCTGCGCCATCGCGGCCAAAGCAGTAAACGCGAATCTTGTCGCCCTGAAGATAAGGAATTAAAGGCGCGAAATCGGCCGATTTGCCGTCGCCGCCGAGCAGCAGATGCAACGTACCTTCAACCTGCAAGCCGTTTAACGCCGCTTCGGTGCTGCCCACGTTGGTGGCTTTCGAATCGTTAATCCAGCGCACGCCGTTGTGCACGCGCGCAATCTGGAAACGGTGCGCCAGCCCGGTAAAGGTGGTCAGCGCTTTCAGGCTCGACGCCTGCGGAATGCCTACGGCGTCGGCCAATGCCAGCGCGGCCAGCGCGTTGGTGTAGTTGTGACGGCCCGTCAGCGGCATTTCACGAGTATTAAGGATTTTTTCACCGCGCACCCGCAGCCAGATGTCGCCCTGCTGCTGGTTCAGGTGATAATCGCCGACGTCGACGCCAAAGCTCACGCAGCGAGTATCTGCACCGCGAATCGGCATGGTCAGCGCGTCGTCCGCGTTCACCACGCACAGTTTGGCGTTCTCATAAACTTTCAGCTTGGCGGCGCGATACTGCTGCAAACCAAACGGATAGCGATCCATATGATCTTCAGTGACGTTTAAAATCGTCGCCGCGGCGGCTTTCAGGCTGTGGGTGGTTTCAAGCTGGAAGCTGGAGAGTTCGAGCACGAACAGCTGATAATCCTGATCCAGCATGCTCAGCACCGGCAGGCCAATATTGCCGCCTACGCCCACGCTCCAACCCGCTGCCCTGCCCATCTCGCCGACCAGACTCGTCACCGTGCTTTTGCCGTTGGAACCGGTAATCGCGATGATAGGCGCGGTCACTTCACGGCAAAACAGTTCGATATCACCGACAATTTCAACGCCAGCGTCAGCGGCCGCGCTCAGCGCAGGCGTGGCTAAGGCCATGCCCGGACTGGCAACTATCAGGTCGGCATCAAGCAGCCAGCTCTCGTTGAGAGAACCCAAATGGCGCTCGACGTTATCCGGCAGCTTGTCCAGTCCCGGCGGACTGACACGGGTATCGATAACACGGGGCGTCACGCCGCGTGAAACGAAGAAATCAACACAGGAGAGGCCCGTAAGCCCCAACCCGATAATGACCACTTTTTTACCCTGATAGTCAGTCATGATTACCGCACCTTCAGCGTCGCCAGGCCAATCAGCACCAGCATCAGCGAAATAATCCAGAAGCGCACGATCACGCGCGGTTCCGGCCAGCCTTTCAATTCATAGTGGTGATGAATAGGTGCCATGCGGAAAATACGCTGGCCGCGCAGTTTGAACGAGCCAACCTGCAAAATCACCGACAGCGTTTCTACTACAAACACGCCACCCATAATCAGCAGCAGGAACTCCTGACGCAGCAGCACGGCGATTGTGCCGAGCGCGCCGCCGAGCGCCAGTGAACCGACGTCGCCCATGAAGACCTGCGCCGGATAGGTGTTGAACCACAGGAAGCCCAGCCCCGCGCCGACGATTGCCGTACAGACAATCACCAGCTCGCCCGCGTGACGCAGGTAAGGAATGTGCAGATAGTTGGCGAAGTTCATGTTACCGGTCGCCCACGCCACCAGCGCAAAACCGGCGGCGACGAAGACAGTTGGCATAATCGCCAGCCCGTCGAGACCATCGGTCAGGTTAACCGCGTTGCTGGTCCCTACAATTACGAAATAGCTCAGCAGGATATACAGCAGGCCCAGCTGCGGCATGATGTCTTTGAAGAACGGCACCACCAGCTCGGTAGCAGGCGTGTCTTTGCCCACGGCGTACATCACGAAGGCGACAACCAGCGCGATCACCGACTGCCAGAAATATTTCCAGCGGGCGATTAGGCCTTTGGTATCTTTGCGCACCACTTTGCGATAGTCATCGACAAAGCCGACCGCGCCGTAACCGACCAGTACAAACAACACGCACCACACGTAAGGGTTTGATGGATAAGCCCACATCAGCACGGATACGGTGATCGAGAACAGAATTAGCACGCCGCCCATCGTTGGGGTGCCGCGTTTACTGAAATGTGATTCTGGACCGTCGTGACGAACAACCTGGCCGATCTGCAATTTTTGCAGGTAGGCAATCAGGCGCGGACCCATCCATAAAGAGAGGAAAAGGGCCGTCAGCAGGCTGACAATGGCGCGAAACGTCAGGTATGAAAAGACGTTAAAGCCGGAATAATATTTGACCAAGTGCTCGGCCAGCCAAACTAACATGTTGCATTCTCCTGTAACGCCCGTACTACCTGCTCCATCGCGGCACTACGTGAACCTTTAATTAAAACGGTGATTACCGCGTGTTCAGATAACAAGCGAGCCAAACGGGCTGTTACAGCTGCTTTATCTTCAAGATGTTCGCCGCAGCCACTCGCGTCGCTGATTGCGCGACTAAAGTGTCCGACGGTTAAAACTTTGTCTACGCCGGCCAGACGAATTGCCTCGCCGACCTGCTGGTGGCAGGCTTCGCTTTCATCGCCCAGCTCCGCCATGTCGCCCAGCGCCATCACCCGATAGCCCGGCATTTCGGCCAGAACCTGCGCGGCGGCGGTCATTGAACCGACGTTGGCGTTGTAACTGTCGTCGAGCAGCGTTTTGCCTTCGGCCAGTTTGATGGCGTAAAGACGGCCTTTCACGGCCTGCAACGTGGCTAACCCGTCGCGCACCGCCTCAAGCGTGGCGCCCACGGAAAGCGCCAGCGCCGTAGCGGCCAAGGCGTTGGCGACGTTATGACGACCCGGCAGAGGCAAGCTCACGTCGATTTGGCCGACGGGCGCGTGCAGCGTAAAGGTGGTCGCCGAGGCGCCAACCTGCACATTGCTGGCAAAGAAATCAACGCCATCGGCGGCTTCCGGCGAGAAACGCCAGACGGTTTTATTGCCGATACGCGCCTGCCAGTGCGGCCAGTCGTTATTATCGGCATTCAGAATCGCGATACCGTCGGCAGGCAGGCCTTCAAAAATTTCGCCTTTCGCCTGCGCCACACCGGCCAGCGACCCAAAACCTTCAAGGTGCGCCGCAGAAAGATTATTCACCAGCGCGGTCTGTGGACGAGTCAAATCGGTGGTGTAGGCAATTTCGCCCTGATGATTGGCACCCAGCTCAACCACGGCAAAATCATATTCCGGCGTCAGGCGCAGCAGCGTGAGCGGCACGCCGATGTCATTGTTGAAATTGCCCGCGGTGTACAGCACGTTGCCGCACTGACGCAAAATAGCGGCGGTCATCTCTTTAACCGAGGTCTTGCCGGAGGATCCGGTCAGCGCCACCACGCGGGCAGGCACCTGCGCGCGAACCCATGCACCGAGTTTGCCAAGCGCGAGACGCGTGTCCGCAACCAGCAGCTGTGGCGCATCAATCGCCAGACGCTGGCTGACGATTAACGCCGCCGCGCCAGATTTCACGGCCTCGGCGGCAAAATCGTGGGCATCAAAATTCTCGCCTTTCAGCGCGATAAACAGACAGCCCGCCGTAATCTGACGGGTGTCGGTGGTCACGGCGTCAATCTGTCGATCTTGGCCTATCAGTTCCGCGCCAAGAATGTCGGTCAACTGTTTTAAGGAAACAGGAATCATGCCATCACCCCTAACAAACGTGCTGCGGTGAGGCGATCCGAGTAATCGAAACGCTGATTGCCGACCAGCTGGTAATCTTCATGGCCTTTGCCGGCCAGTAAAACGACGTCGTTTTCAGACGCCTGCATAATGGCGCTGGTCACCGCTTCGGCGCGGCCCGTAATCGCCAGCGCGCGGCCAGCGTCAAGCAAGCCGGAAAGAATGTCGTTGATAATGGCGCGAGGATCTTCGCTGCGCGGGTTGTCGTCGGTGATAACCACGCGATCGGCGAACTGCTCGGCGATGCCGCCCATCAGCGGACGCTTGCCTTTATCGCGATCGCCGCCGCAGCCAAACACGCACCAGAGTTGTCCGGTACAGTGCAGACGCGCGGCCGCCAACGCTTTTTCGAGCGCGTCAGGCGTGTGGGCGTAATCGACAACCACGGTCGGGCGATTCGGCGAATGGAACACTTCCATGCGCCCGCAAACCGGCTGTAAACGCGGCGCGGCGTCGAGCAGCGCGGCGAGCGGGAAATCGAGGGCCAGCAAGGTGCCGAGCGCCACCAGCAAATTGCTGACGTTGAACGCGCCCATCAGACGGCTTTCAATGGTGCCTTTGCCCCAGCTGGAATCCAGCTCGACGGTCGCGCCTTTATCGTGATAACTCACGCGGCTCGCCGACAGCCAGCGCCCTTGCCAATCGGCAGGAATTTTATTTTCCATGCTGACCGCGACGGCGTCTGGCAGCTTGGCCAGCCAGCGTAGGCCGACAGCGTCGTCGGCATTAATAATTTTTTGCTCGCTGTGATGCGATGAAAACAGCTGCCATTTGGCTTCTTCGTACTGCTGCATATCACCATGATAATCAAGGTGATCGCGGCTTAAATTGGTAAACGCCGCCGCTGCAAACGGCAGGGCCGCCACGCGATGCTGCACTAATCCGTGGGAAGAGACTTCCATCGCCGCCAAGGTCGCGCCCTGTTTAACGAGGTCGCGCAGCAGCTGCTGAACCTGCACCGCAGAGCCAGTGGTGTTTTCGGCGGGGACCACATTGTTGAGCAGGCCGTTACCCACCGTGCCCATCACCGCGCTGGTTTCGCCCAGAATTTGCGCCCACTGCGCCAGCAGCTGAGTGGTGGTCGTTTTGCCATTGGTGCCGGTAACGCCAATCAGGCGAAGCGCCGCGCCGGGCTGCTGGTAAAAGCGCCCCGCAATCTCGGAGAGCAATTGATGCAGATTTTGCAGATACACCACGGGCACGCCGTGCTGCATGACTATTGCGCCGTGTTCGGCCTCTCCGTGCGCCTCTGCGACGACCGCGCTGACGCCCTGAGCGATCGCTTGAGGAATATAGTGACGGCCATCGCTAGTGTGGCCTGAAATCGCGACAAACAGATCGCCAGCAGCCGCCGTGCGACTGTCGAGGGTCATCTCTTTTAATGCCGTCTCTGGGGCATCACTCACCCAGGGTGCCAGCAGGTCGCGTAAATTACGATCTGTCACCTGAAGCCTCTTTATGATTATTAACGATGTCATTGCCTACGTCGGTGGGTAAGGCATCAGGCTCGATGTTCATCGTGCGCAGAACGCCGCCCATAATGGCGCCGAAGACCGGTGCAGAAACCGCACCCCCGTAGTATTTACCCGCCTGAGGATCGTTAATGACGACCACCAGCGCAAATCGGGGATTACTGGCAGGCGCAACGCCCGCCGTGTAGGCAATGTATTTGTTGACGTATTTACCGTCCGGTCCGACTTTTTTCGCCGTACCGGTTTTAATCGCGATTCGATAACCTTTGATTGCGGCTTTTACGCCGCCGCCGCCCGGCAAGGCCACGCTTTCCATCATTCGCACCACGGTACGAACAAGAGGTTCAGGGAAAACGCGTTCGCCGGAAACAGGCGGATCGACCTTGGTTATCGACAGCGGACGGGCGATGCCCATGCTGCCAATCGTGGCGTAGACTCGCGCTAGCTGGAGAGGTGTCACCATTAGCCCGTAGCCGAATGAGAAGGTGGCCCTCTCTATGTCAGACCACCGTTGTTTTTTGGGATATAAGCCACTGCTTTCCCCAACCAGTCCCAAATTGGTCGGTTTACCCAATCCAAAGCGCGAGTAAGTGTCTACCAGCTCTGAGGACGGCATCGCTAACGCTAGTTTAGATACGCCAACGTTACTCGATTTTTGCAAAATACCGGTGATTGAAAGCTCGGAGTAGCGCGCCACGTCTTTGATTTCATGACCGTTAATGCGGTACGGCAGAGTGTTTAACACGCTGTTTTCACGAATGACGCCCTGCTTCAGCGCGGTCATGACCACCATCGGTTTTACCGTCGAACCGGGTTCGAAGATGTCGGTAATGGCGCGGTTACGCATGCTTTCTTTTGGGGTATCGGCGAGATTATTCGGGTTGTAGGACGGGCTGTTGGCCATCGCCAGCACTTCGCCGGTCTGCACATCGACCAGCACGGCGGTGCCGGATTCGGCCTTGTTAAAGGCGACGGCGTTGTTGAGTTCGCGATAAACCAGCGCCTGCAAACGTTCGTCGATGCTCAGCACCAGATTGTGGGCGGCCTGACTGTCGAGCGACGAAATATCTTCGATTACGCGACCGCGACGGTCTTTACGCACCGTTCGCTCGCCGGGTTGCCCGGTCAGCCAACGATCAAAACTTTTCTCAACGCCTTCAATACCTTCGCCATCGATATTGGTCACGCCGATAACGTGCGCCGTCACCTGCCCTGCCGGATAATAACGACGAGATTCCTGACGCAGGAAGATACCCGGCAATTTTAGCTTATGAATATAGTCGCCGATGGCAGGGTTAACCTGACGCGCGAGATAGACGAAACGGCCTTTCGGATTGGCGTTAACGCGAGACGTGAGTTGATCGAGCGGAATGTTCAGCGCATCGGCCAGCGCTTTCCAGCGACTGTCGACGGTGATCCCGCCGTGCTCGTTAACTTCTTTCGGATCGGCCCAGATAGCATTGACCGGCACGCTGACCGCCAGAGGCCGCCCCGCACGATCGCTTATCATGCCGCGCGACGTTGGAATGGTTTGAACACGAAGAGAGCGAAGATCGCCCTCTTTCACCAGTTTGTCGGGATTGATCACTTGAAGGTAGGCAACGCGCAGCATCAGCCCAACCAGCGCCAGAAGAATTCCTCCGCACAGCAACGCAAAACGCCAGCTTATAAAGCTGGCTTTATCTTCCTGACGCTTGAACTTCGCGGCACCGGTCGCTTTCTTCATCTGTCGCCTATCATCTCCGTGAACAAACTGACGTTTACATCAGGGCGTGTTTCTGTCCCGCATTATGGCTGCACGACGATGGTTTCCTGCGAAGGATCAACGTGTTGCATCTGCAATTTCTCTGTCGCGATCCGCTCTACCCGGCTGTGATCGCCGAGGGCATTCTCTTCGAGGATCAGGTTGCGCCATTCAATATCCAGCGCATCCTTTTCCAATACCAACTGCTCGCGCTGAGCCGTTAGCAGGCGTGTCTTGTGCGACACGGTGACGACCGCCATGGCGCTGATCAAAGTGGAAATCAGCAGGATCAGAGGGATTTTTCCGTGGCGCACGATGTCGCCAAAAATAACGCCCACTAAACCATGACGTTCGTTACCTATCATTGCGCGGTCCTCGCGGCAAAACGCAGAACGGAGCTGCGTGCACGGGTGTTTTCAGCCACTTCGGCTTCCGACGGCATCATTTTACCGAGTGATTTCAGCGTACGTCCGCCGAGGCTTTGCAGCTGCGCTTCGGTCATCGGAATACCCGATGGAACCTGCGGCCCGCGGCTGTGCTGGCGAATAAAGCGCTTCACGATACGGTCTTCCAGCGAGTGGAAGCTGATCACGGAAAGACGGCCATCGAGCGCCAGAACTTCATGCGCGCCGTCGAGCGCACGTTCAATTTCTTCAAGCTCGCTGTTGATATAAATACGGATCGCCTGGAAGCTGCGCGTTGCCGGATGCTTGTGCTTCTCGCGGAAAGGCGAGGCGTTGGCAATCAGGTCGGCCAGCTCTTTGGTGCGCGTCATCGGCTGCTCGCGGTTACGATCGACAATGGCGCGGGCAATACGTTTGGCAAAACGCTCTTCGCCGAAAGTCTTCAATACCCAGGCGATGTCATCGGCTTCGGCCTTCATCAACCATTCAGCGGCTGAATAACCACGGGTCGGATCCATACGCATGTCGAGAGGTCCGTCACGCATAAAGGAAAAACCGCGCTCGGCATCGTCGAGCTGTGGCGATGAAACGCCCAGATCAAGCAGAACGCCGTCGATCTTGCCGACTAAATCGCGATCGCGGACATATTGCGCGAGATCGGAGAAAGGCCCGTGAATAATGGAGAAGCGCGGATCGTCAATCGATTTCGCGGCTTCGATCGCCTGCGGATCGCGGTCGATCGCCAGCAGACGTCCTTCAGGGCCAAGCTGTGACAAAATCAGGCGCGAATGTCCACCGCGACCAAAAGTTCCATCAATGTAAATGCCGTCGGGGCGAATGTTCAGCCCGTTTACGGCTTCATCCAGTAACACGGATGTGTGTTTATAATTTTCAAGCATGCTTATAGTGACAAGTCCTGTAATCTCTCGGAAAGGGGTTCGCGAGGCGATTGTTCAGCGTCAATGTCTTCCTTAACTTGTTGATACCAGGTCTGTTCATCCCACAGTTCAAATTTATTAAACTGTCCAACCAGCATCACTTCTTTGGCCAGCCCGGCGTGCTGTCGCAGCGTGGTTGCGATCAGTAAACGCCCGGCGCTATCCATCTGACATTCACTCGCATGCCCCAATAACAAACGCTGAATACGACGTTCGACCGGGTTCATGCTCGACAGACGGGACAATTTGCGTTCGATAATTTCCCACTCGGGCAAGGTATAAAGCAGCAGGCAGGGGTGATGAAGGTCGATTGTGCAGATCATCTGACCTTGCGACTCTTCGCTCAGCAAATCCCGATAACGGGTGGGTACGGCGAGCCGCCCTTTGCTGTCGAGGTTAACCATCGTTGCCCCACGAAACATTGCCGAGCTACCCCTTAATGACCCAATTCACCACTTTACACCACATTTTCCCACTCGAGGGAGTTTACGGATGCTTTTAAAACCTTGTCAAGCAAGAGAGACGGCGGTATCTGATTATTTACAAGCGTTGCGTGGAGTAAAAACCGGCTAACGAAGTTTTAAATCGGAGAGGTCAAAAAATAACGTGATGATAAATTAAGAAAAATTCGATTAAATAATAACAACGGTCAAAAAAAAATCAATTTGAGCATTAATTAACTATTTATATTCTTCTGTAATCAATCTCTCATTTCTTAAGCCACAGACTTTACAGGATTCTTAATAATCAGGCTTTTACCCTGACTCCTTAAAATGTCGTGTGCTTTCCGCCAAACCCGCTCCCCTCAAGGCCTGAGCGCTTTATCAACGCGTTAGCCATTCAGGCGGACCAAATTAAGCCGCGAATTCTACAGCAGAATAGCGCGCAGTATTAACGTATTTTTGAAATCAATTATTGTGTTTTTATGAGGGAAATCATTTTCAAATAATTATTGGGGTGAGATTGCTCTTAAACTTTATCTGGGCAGACTTTTTAATGGCGCAGTGCGTCGTGGCCGAAAGTTTTTTGGCCGAGACTTTTACCAAAGGTATTGTTTTGTAAATCCGGGAGGCGAGAGAAGAACAAAGAGAAATGGCAGGTCCAGAAATGTCGTTACGCATTATCTGAACCCGACAATCATTTACGGCTGAGGCGGCCGCGTCTAAATAGATTACGCCGAATCCGAGTTAATCCCGGCTTGGGCTTTTTCGGCTCATCGAGGCAGGCAAGCACCAGTTCTAGCACTCTTTCGGCAACGTCACGATGGCGCTGCGCCACGGCCAGAACCGGACATTCGAGGAAATCGAGCAGCTCGTTATCGCCAAAGGTGGCAATCGCCAAATCGGCAGGCAGCCTTCCCTGCTGTTTGAGCGTCACGTCCATCACGCCCTGCAACAGCTGGAACGAAGTGGTGTAGAGCGCTTTCGGCATCTCGTGAGTCTTGAGCCACTCGGCAAACACCTGCGCCGCCGAATCGCGATCGTAGGCGTTGGCATAAAGGTAATCAGGCTGACGCGTGTCACCTTCCCAGCCTTGACGGAATCCCTGCTCGCGCAGGAAGCTGACCGACAGCTCGGGCAGCGCGCCAAGATAAAGCACGCCTTCGCCCGGGAAAGTACGCAGCTCTTGCGCCAGCATTTGCGCATCTTCCTGATCGGCCCCGACAACGCTGATGAAATTTTCGGGATCCAGCGCGCGGTCAAGCGCGATAATCGGGAAAGCGTCTTTGGCCCAGCGCTGGTAGAACGGGTGTTCTGGCGGCAGCGAGGTGGAGATGATAATCGCATCGACCTGACGCTGGAGCAGGTGCTCAATACAGCGCATCTCGTTATCGGGCTGATCTTCAGAGCAGGCAATCAGCAGCTGATAGCCGCGCTGACGCGCCTGACGTTCAAGGAAATTGGCGATTTTGGTGTAGCTGGTGTTCTCCAGATCGGGAATGACCAAACCTATCGAACGGGTTCTTCCGGCGCGCAAACCTGCCGCGACGGCATTTGGGTGGTAATTATGTTCCTTCACAACGGCCATGACTTTCTCGACCGTCTTATCGCTGACACGATACTGCTTCGCTTTGCCATTAATTACGTAACTGGCAGTCGTACGCGAAACACCCGCTAACCTCGCGATTTCATCCAGTTTCACCTAGAACCCCTTAATTAAATGAATGACTCTCAATATCTAACCCGAGAAGACCCTACTCGGCAAGGTGTTTTACCATAACCCTCGGCGAGGTAACAAAAAAAGCCCAACCGAAGTTGAGCTTTTTTGAAGGTGCGCAGGTTTTGACGCGTTATTTGCTACGTTTTCGAAACGAAAACATAAAGCGTGATTAACGCATTACCTTGTCACCGCGCGATACGCCGACCACGCCCGAACGCGCGACCTCAACGATTTCGGCCACGTCGCGAACCGTGTCGAGGAACGCGTCGAGCTTGTCGCTGGTGCCTGCAAGCTGAACCGTGTAAAGCGTAGCAGTCACGTCAACGATTTGCCCACGGAAGATTTCGGTAGAGCGTTTGATCTCTTCGCGGCCATAACCTGAGGCCTGCAACTTAACCAGCATGATCTCGCGCTCGACGTGCGCGCCCTGCACCAGTTCGGTCACGCGCAAAACGTCCACCAGCTTGTGCAGCTGCTTCTCGATTTGCTCGATAACCTTGGCGTCGCCGACGGTTTGAATCGTCATGCGCGACAGCGTTGGGTCATCGGTTGGCGCGACGGTCAGGCTTTCAATGTTGTAGCCACGCTGGGAAAACAGCCCGACCACGCGGGACAGTGCGCCTGACTCATTTTCCAACAGTACTGATAAAATCCGGCGCATGATTATGTCCTCTCCGTTTTGGTTAACCACATTTCGTCCATTCCACCGCCACGGATCAACATTGGGTAAACGTGCTCGGTTTCATCCACGCTGATATCAACAAATACCAGACGATTTTTCTGCGCCAACGCTTCGGCCAGCTTGCTTTCAAGCTCTTCAGGATGGCGAATGGCGATCCCGACGTGTCCGTAGGCTTCGGCCAGCTTGACGAAATCAGGCAGCGACTGCATGTAAGACTGCGAATGGCGGCCGGAATAGATCATGTCCTGCCACTGCTTCACCATGCCGAGATAACCGTTGTTAAGGTTAACCACAATGACTGGCAAATCGTATTGCAGCGCCGTGGAGAGCTCCTGAATGTTCATCTGGATGCTGCCGTCGCCCGTTACGCAGACAACCGTTTCATCAGGCAGGCCCAGTTTCACGCCCAGCGCGGCGGGTAAACCGAAGCCCATCGTGCCGAGACCTCCAGAGTTTATCCAGCGACGCGGTTTATCAAACTGGTAATAAAGGGCGGCGAACATCTGGTGCTGACCGACGTCGGAGGTCACGTAAGCCTCGCCTTTGGTCAAACGATGCAGGGTTTCGATAACCGCCTGCGGTTTGATGGTGCCGGTATTTTTGTCGTAGCCCAGGCAATTTTTCGCCCGCCACTGTTCGATATCCTGCCACCAGTTACGCAATGCCTCGCTCTCCTGCTTCTCGCTGGCGTTATCCAGCAGTTCCAGCATTTGAATCAGTGTCTGCTTGGCGTCGCCAACGATCGGGATGTCGGCATTGACCGTTTTTGAAATCGAGGTTGGGTCGATATCAATGTGCATGATGGTGGCGTTCGGACAGTATTTCTCGAGATTGTTGGTAGTACGGTCATCGAAGCGCACGCCCACGCCGAAAATCAGGTCGGCGTTATGCATGGTCATGTTGGCTTCATAAGTGCCGTGCATGCCAAGCATGCCCACGCTTTGACGGTGCGTGCCCGGGAAAGCGCCCAGCCCCATCAAAGTAGAGGTCACCGGGAGATTCAGCGTTTCGGCCAGCTTCAGCAACTCGGCAGAACACTCGGCATTGATTGCGCCACCGCCCACGTACAGCACCGGCTTTTTCGCGGCGATGAGGGTTTGCAGCGCGCGTTTGATTTGCCCGCGATGACCCTGCACCGTCGGATTGTAAGAGCGCATCGACACCTGCTCGGGATAGGCATAAGGCAGCTTTTCCTGAGGATTGACCACGTCTTTTGGCAGATCGATAACGACCGGGCCCGGTCGGCCCGTCGAGGCGAGATAAAACGCCTTCTTCAATACGGTCGGAATATCTTCGGCGCGTTTGACCAGGAAGCTGTGTTTGACGATCGGACGCGAGATCCCGACCATGTCACACTCCTGAAACGCGTCATAGCCGATGAGCGAACTATGAACCTGGCCAGAAAGCACCACCATCGGAATGGAGTCCATGTAGGCCGTGGCGATACCGGTGATCGCGTTGGTTGCGCCGGGTCCGGAGGTGACGAGCACGACGCCGACCTCGCCCGTTGCGCGCGCATAGCCATCAGCCATATGCACAGCGCCCTGTTCATGTCTGACGAGCACATGATCAATCCCGCCGACTGTGTGCAGGGCATCATAGATATCCAACACCGCTCCGCCGGGATAACCGAATACATGTTTTACGCCCTGATCGATTAACGACCGGACGACCATCTCGGCTCCTGACAACATCTCCATGGGTTTGCCTCCAGGCTTTTATTCTTTATGACGACTCGTTTCTAATGGCTGAAATATCAAGTATTTCATCCGAGGTAAGAGGGCTTGGCACCCTTCTGTACTATTCTTTCTTGTTCTTCAATATAACTGATTACATTAACGTCAGAATTTAGAGCAGGCAAACGGCAAAAGACCTTACAAACTGCGCGACTACCCCGAGCCGCTGCCCTCTGCTGCAAAAGCGGAACAATCAACCACGTAACCGGAATCAAGAGTCAGGTATATCGCGAAGGAGAGGGAAATTACAGAATTAAATTATGACCATAACGGGCATAATTTTTTAAGCATATTTAAGTGATCTGCGTCACGTTATTAAAATGCAACGCCTGCAGTTTGATTGATTTTTAATTTCATATCTGAAGGGAAAGCGTTTAAAGGAAAAGGCCGCCGCTAAACTCACTCCCCCATCACAAAATAGAGGATTAAAAAGGAGTGAGTTGAGGCGTAACGCATAACTTTTTTAACAAACAGGAAGCTGAAAATACCTCCAGAAGAAAAAACTGCTAAATCAAAAATAGCTGACATTTACCTCTACCATTAAATGCGTAAACGCTTAGGACCTTCTTTCTATTCAACATTACTCACACATTGAACTAACAGCTCTTTCAACCAGAGATTGCCTTTGTCTTTTCCGGCCGATTCATGCCATGAGAGATAACTGATTAACTTATTGCTGAGCCAGGGTAAGCCGTCAATTTTGAGATGTAATCTTTGCGCGTTGGCCTGCGCCAATGATTTGGGAATGAGGGCAATCATTTCGGTCTTCGACACTATTTCCATCACGCTCATCAGGCTAGCGCCCTGATAACACACCTTTTCCTGCGTTTCAGGATTACTATAATAAGGAAAACTAAATGAAGAAGGGCTATTTAACCGCTCGACGGCGTGTTTTTCTTTGAAATAGTAGCTTTGACTAGGCTGTTTTTGAATACGTGGATGCGTGAGCGACGAGACTAATACCAGCTCATCTTCAAACAGCCGCTGATTATAAAAATCCGAACGCTCTATGCAATGATAACCGATAGCGAACGACAGCTCCTGATAGCGCAGCTGGTTTTCTATATTGTCGTTGATTACCGACTCGATATTTAGCGTCACGCCGTGCGCCGCCTGCTTGGCTGCCGCCAGAATTTTGGGTGCCAGCAGGAGATCCAGCGGGCTGCTGAGGGTCATCGAAAACTGCCTTTTGCTCGACAGCGGATTAAAGCAGAGACCCGGCAGCTCGTTGGTCACTAATTGCAGCGCCTGACGAATGGGGCCGTAAAGCTGACGCGCACGCGCAGTAGGAACAATCCCCCTTCCGGAGCGTATAAACAGTTCATCATTAAACATATTCTTTAAACGCGCGACGGCATTGCTGACCGCCGGTTGCGACATACCCAGTAATCGCGCGGCGCGAGTAATATTCTGCAATTTCATCACGGCATCGAATACCGTTAATAAATTTAAATCAGCACGACGCAGGTGATTATCTTCATTGCTGGCTTGCCTTTTTTTTTCGGCGACTTTTTTAATCTCAACTTTCTCAATAATAATGTCGGTCATCACGCCTCCCGATTAGAAAGATAAATCCACTTAACCAACAAAGAAAGCCACAAATAGTTAGTCGCATGTTGGTAACTGCCTGCCCAGGATAATTAACACTCCGTTAAATAAACTACTCCAAAAGGTTAGGTTTCCATCTGATTAATTCATGATAATAAACCTGAGGAGAGCCGCTAACCTGAGAGAAACCTGAGTAAACCCTGAGTAAAACCTGATAATTTGTGCAAAGTGGAGTAAACAATGGCCGAGATCACTGCACAGCCCTTATCACCATAGTCATCGAGAGAAACAGTATTTTATGCCGCGACTAAACCTCTACATTTATCGTGCCAGTGCTAGCCTCCGGGTATTCAAGAGTTGACATCAACGGCGCATTCACGTATCAATTTAAAGCACAGGCAGCGGATTACGAATAATCCTTCGCGCCACCCAATTTCAAATCATAGAGAAGCTGAAAATACCCATGTTTACATTCACCCGTCTACTAGGCCTACTACTTAACGCAGATTCATTGCGCGGTATGCCAGTGGGTGAAATTCAAAACTGATTTCAGCCTCCGAAACTAGCAAACCCGCGCAAATGCGCGGGTTTTTTTTTACCCGCAAAGCGCGAAAGTAACCAGGACAAGGAACATAAACATGAGCGAACAAGTCATTATTTTCGATACCACGCTGCGTGACGGTGAACAGGCTTTGCAAGCCAGCCTGAGTGTTAAAGATAAGCTGCAAATCGCCATTGCTCTGGAAAGAATGGGCGTGGATGTTATGGAAGTCGGCTTCCCCGTTTCTTCTCCTGGTGATTTTGAATCGGTACAAACCATTGCCCGCCAGATCAAAAACAGCCGCGTTTGTGGTCTGGCACGCTGCGTAGACAACGACATTGACGTCGCCGCCGAAGCGCTGCGCGTCGCGGAAGCCTTCCGTATCCATGTGTTTTTGGCGACCTCTACCCTGCACATCGAGTCAAAATTGAAACGCTCGTTTGATCAGGTGCTGGACATGGCCGTGCATTCGGTAAAACGCGCGCGCAACTATACCGACGACGTAGAATTCTCCTGCGAAGATGCGGGCCGCACGCCGCTGGACAACCTGTGCCGCGTCGTTGAAGCCGCCATTAAAGCGGGCGCGACCACAATTAACATTCCAGATACCGTCGGATACACCACGCCTCACCAGTTTAGCGGCATCATCACTAACCTGTACGAACGCGTGCCGAATATCGACAAGGCCATTATTTCCGTACACTGCCACGACGATTTGGGTATGGCGGTAGGCAACTCTATCGCCGCGATTCAGGCCGGTGCCCGTCAGGTTGAAGGCACGTTGAACGGCATTGGCGAGCGCGCCGGCAATACCGCGCTGGAAGAAGTGATCATGGCTATCAAGACCCGCTCCGATTACATGCAGGTCCATACCAACATCAATCATAAAGAAATCTATCGCACCAGCCAGATTGTCAGCCAGATAACCAACATGCCGATTCCGGGCAACAAGGCGATTGTCGGCTCCAACGCGTTTGCGCACTCATCAGGCATTCATCAGGACGGCGTGCTGAAAAATCGTGAGAATTACGAAATCATGACGCCTGAGTCTATCGGATTGAATCAGGTACAGCTGAACCTGACCTCTCGTTCAGGCCGCGCGGCCGTGAAGCACCGCATGGAAGAGATGGGCTATAAAGAATCCGACTATAATATGGATCATCTGTATAGCGCGTTCCTGAAACTGGCCGATAAAAAAGGTCAGGTATTTGACTACGATCTGGAAGCGCTGGTATTCATTAACAAGCAGCAGGAAGAGCCAGAATTCTATCGTCTGGACAACTTCAGCGTGCAGTCAGGTTCGAGCATTACGGCGACCGCGTCAGTGAATCTGGCCTGCGGCGAAGAAGTGCAAACCGAAGCCGCCACCGGAAACGGCCCTGTCGACGCCGTCTATCAGGCGATCAATCGCATCACCGGCTATCAAATTGAATTAATCAAATATCAGCTGACCGCCAAAGGTCATGGCCGCGACGCGCTGGGTCAGGTTGATATTGTCGTCTCTTATCTGGGCCGTCGTTTCCACGGCGTTGGGCTGGCAACGGATATCGTTGAGTCCTCCGCCAAGGCGATGGTCCACGTGCTGAACAGCATTTGGCGCAGCAAGCAGGTAGAAAAAGAGAAACAGCGCCTGCAAAATGAAAGTGCTGCACAGGAAAGTACGATATAAAAACTATTTTCTTAACTAATTTAAAGAACAGCAGTGCCTATAAACTGAACGAACAGACTAGCAAACATAATAATCAGGAAACGGTGTGAACATGAGTAAGACCCATCATATTGCTGTATTGCCCGGCGACGGAATCGGCCCGGAAGTTATGGCTCAGGCTTACAAAGTGCTGGAAGCGGTACGTCAGCGTTTTGGTTTTGACATCACCACCAAAGAGCACGATATTGGCGGCGCGGCCATCGATAATCACGGCACGCCGCTGCCAGCCTCGACGATTGCGGGCTGCGAGCAGGCCGACGCCATTCTGTTTGGATCGGTCGGCGGCCCAAAATGGGAACATTTACCACCCGACTCTCAACCTGAGCGCGGCGCTCTGCTGCCACTGCGCAAACATTTCAAGTTATTCAGCAACCTGCGTCCGGCTCGCCTGTATGAAGGTCTGGAAGCGTTTTGCCCGCTGCGTAGCGACATCGCGGCGCGCGGTTTCGATATTCTGTGCGTGCGCGAGCTGACCGGTGGCATCTATTTCGGTCAGCCTAAAGGTCGCGAAGGCGAAGGCGCGCAGGAAAAAGCGTTTGATACCGAGGTTTACCACCGTTTCGAGATTGAGCGAATCGCCCGCATTGCCTTTGAATCCGCGCGCAAACGCCGTCATAAAGTGACCTCGATTGACAAGGCCAACGTGCTGCAATCGTCAATCCTGTGGCGTGAAGTGGTCGGCGAAGTAGCGAAGGATTATCCTGACGTCAGCCTGACGCACATGTATATCGACAACGCGACCATGCAGTTGATCAAAGATCCGTCGCAGTTCGACATCATGCTGTGCTCCAACCTGTTCGGCGACATTCTTTCCGACGAATGCGCGATGATTACCGGCTCGATGGGCATGTTGCCTTCTGCCAGCATGAACGAGCAGTCGTTTGGCCTGTTTGAACCGGCGGGCGGCTCTGCGCCAGATATCGCGGGCAAAAACATCGCCAACCCTATCGCGCAAATCCTGTCGCTGGCCCTGCTGTTACGCTACAGCCTGGGCGCAGACGACGCCGCGACGGCCATTGAACAGGCTGTCACCAAAGTACTGGATCAGGGGCATCGTACGGGCGATTTGGCCAACGGCGGTCCTGCCATTGGCACTAGCGAAATGGGCGACATCATTGCACGCGTTGTCGCCGAGGGGGCGTAATGTCCAAAACGTTATATCAGAAATTGTTCGATGCGCACGTGGTGTATGAAGCCGAAGGCGAAACTCCCCTGCTGTACATTGACCGCCATTTGATTCACGAAGTCACGACTCCGCAGGCCTTTGACGGGCTGCGGGCGATGAATCGTGGCGTGCGCCGACCGGATAAAACCTTCGGCACCATGGATCATAACGTTTCAACTCAGACCAAAGACATCAATGCCAGCGGCGAAATGGCGCGAATTCAGATGCAGGAGCTTATCAAGAACTGCGCAGAGTTCGGCATTGAGCTGTACGACTTGAAGCACCCGTATCAGGGTATCGTTCACGTGATGGGTCCGGAACAGGGCCTGACTCTGCCGGGCATGACGCTGGTTTGCGGTGATTCGCACACCTCGACTCACGGCGCGTTCGGCACGCTGGCGTTTGGCATCGGGACTTCCGAAGTCGAGCACGTGCTGGCGACGCAAACCCTGAAACAGGGCCGCGCCAAGACGATGAAAATCGAAATCACTGGCGAAGCGCCTGTCGGTATCACGGCGAAAGATATCATTCTGGCGGTGATCGGCAAAACCGGCACTGCGGGCGGCACGGGTCACGTGGTTGAATATTGCGGGCCCGCCGTTGAAGCGTTGAGCATGGAAGGTCGCATGACCCTGTGCAATATGTCGATTGAACTGGGTGCCAAAGCCGGTTTGGTCGCCTCCGACGCCACCACCTACGCCTACCTGAAAGGCCGAAAATTCGCGCCAAAAGGCCAGGATTGGGACGACGCCGTGGCGTATTGGGAAACCATGAAGACCGACAAAGACGCCGTTTTTGATCGCGTGGTCACGCTCGACGCCGCTGAAATCGCGCCACAGGTGACGTGGGGAACCAACCCGGGTCAGGTGATGGCCGTGAATCAAACCATTCCCTTCCCGGCGTCGTTTACCGATCCGGTTGAACGCGCTTCAGCCGAAAAAGCCTTGGCTTATATGGACTTGAAGCCCGGAATCAAGTTGACCGACGTGGCTATCGACAAAGTGTTTATCGGCTCCTGCACCAACTCGCGCATCGAAGATCTGCGCGCGGCGGCGGCGGTTGCCAAGGGCCGTAAAGTGGCGACGGGCGTGCAGGCGATCGTGGTGCCGGGTTCAGGACCGGTGAAAGCGCAGGCCGAAGAAGAAGGGCTGGACAAAATTTTCCTTGATGCCGGTTTCGAATGGCGTCTGCCGGGCTGCTCGATGTGTCTGGCGATGAACAACGACCGCCTGAATCCGGGCGAACGTTGCGCGTCTACCAGCAACCGTAACTTCGAAGGTCGTCAGGGTCGCGGCGGACGCACGCATCTGGTGAGTCCGGCAATGGCAGCCGCGGCGGCCGTCACCGGACATTTCGCCGACGTTCGCGAACTGAATTAAGGAAACGCTCATGGCAAAATTTATTACGCATACCGGTTTGGTCGTGCCATTGGACGTGGCGAACGTCGATACCGATGCCATCGTCCCGAAGCAGTTTTTGCAGATGGTGACGCGCGTCGGTTTCGGCCAGTTCCTGTTTTATGACTGGCGCTATCTTGAAGGCCAGGGCTACACGCCTAACCCTGATTTTATTCTGAATAAGCCGGAATATCAGGGTGCCAGCATCTTGCTGGCTCGAGAAAACTTCGGCAGCGGCTCTTCGCGCGAGCACGCGCCGTGGGCGTTAACCGATTACGGTTTCCACGCAATTATCGCCCCCAGCTTTGCCGATATTTTCTATAACAACGCCTTCAACAACCAGCTGTTGCCGGTCACGCTGAGCGAAGAGCAGATTGACGAGCTGTTTACACTGGCTCAGGGCAATCACGGCGTTCAGTTTGAGGTTGATCTTGAAAATCTGGTGGTGCGCGCAGGCGGCAAAAGCTATCCGTTCGAGATAGACAGTTTCCGCCGCTACTGCATGATGAATGGGCTGGACAGCATCGGCCTGACATTACAGCACGAAGAAAATATCTCGGCCTATGAGAAGATCCAGCCGTCGTTTATGAAGTGATTGGGTAAGCGCTTAATAAACGATTCGGTAAACGATCAGCACTTTCAGCTCTCCCCTAACCCGTCGACTCGACGGGTTAAACGTTTTTAACCCTCGTCATCAAAATCAGCGCCAATCCTGACAGCGCCAGCGCGGCCCAATAGACCTGATAATGGCCAAAGGTTTCAACGATGCTGCCCTGCAAAACGCCTGCAAGTATCGCGCCGGTCGAAATACTATTGGTAAACAAGGTGGTAGCCGATCCTGCTCTTCCGGGCATTAAATCTTGAAAATAGAGCATGCCGATTCCCGCAATAATGCCAATGAAAATCGCGTTGAACAGTTGCAGGATCATCAACGCCGCCTTGAACTGGAACAGCACCATGCCGAGATAAAACAGCACGCCACAGCCCGCGGCCGCCAACATTAGCTTGCGCTTGCCCGTGCGCTTCACAAAGTATCCGGCAAGCAGCATGACGGGGATTTCCAGCCCGGCCGCTGCGCCCATTAACAGGCCCGCAAGCCCTTCGGGCAGACCCATATTAGTCGTGATATACAGCGGCATATCAATGATATACATGATGTTGCAGGTCCACATCAGCAGCGAGGCAAAGAACAGCAGACGCACGTCCCTGTTTTTCCACGCGCTGGCGTGCACCACGACATTGTCGACGGGCTGTTCGAGACGGGCCACCGACGGCAGGAAAAACCACACCATCGCCGCACTAAAGACAAACACCGCCGCCGCGCAAAGATACATCAGGGTAAAGCCGTAATTCAGCGCCAGCATGAAGGAAACCGGCGGGCCTAATACCCACGCCAGTGACAGCGTGGCGCGCATCATCGAGCTGAACATCACCACTTCGCGCGCCGAACGGTCGGCATATTCACGCGCCAGCGCAAACAGCTGCGGCATCGAAGCATTGCCTATCGCCGCCAGCAGCACGCCCACGCTAATCAGCACCAGATAATCGCGACTAAAAGCGAAAACCAGGCTGTTGCCGATAGCCATCAGCGAGCAGAAAAACAGGAGAATGCGGCGATCGCCCTTCTTGTCGGAATAGTTCGCCAGTAAAAAGCTGATGACGATGCCGGCCAGCGCATTGATGGTATAGAAAAGCCCGACCCACAGCGGCCGAACCTTAACTTCGTGAGATAAAAACAGGCTGAGCGTGGGCGCTTGAAGCGCGCCCGCAATCCCCGTCAAGAAAGAGACCAGCAGGAAAGTGGCGAATATAAAAGATAAACGGCGTGAAGAGGCAGACATAAACCATCCCTGTTAACGGCGAAACTGTCAGGCGAAAAAGCGCATTAATGCTTAGCGTAGTCGGTGAAAGCCTAAAGTAGCAAAGACAAAAAAACCAGTGAGTTGCCTCACTGGCTGGTGAAATTTCACCATTACTCAGAAAATTGTTAAACCATTAATGACGCTGATAGCGTCATGTTGAGGATTTGGCTTTGCCAATGCGCATTTATTGGCAGTACGGCTTGATGTCAGAAAGTATGGCCGTAATATGAGGAAAGAAAAATTGATGAGTTCACTCATTGGAGTTCCTCTTTTATGTCATCGCCTCGTCTGCAACAACAGTTTTTACGCCTGTGGCAACATTGCCACGGTAAACCGACGAAAACCACGCTACAGGCGCTTTCGGCGGTGCTTAACTGCTCGCGTCGACACGTGCGATCGCTGCTCGGCGGTATGCAAAAAGAAGGCTGGCTGAGCTGGCAGGCAGAGATAGGAAGAGGCAAAAAATCGCGGCTGACGTTTCTGCTAACCGGCTTGGCGTTGCAACAACAACGGGCCGAAGAGCTGATAGATCAAGACCGCGTCGACCAACTGGTGCAGCTGGTGGGCGATAAAACCGTGGTGCGGCAGATGCTGCTTTCCCAGCTCGGGCGGCGTTTTCGTCAAGGAAAACATATTCTTCGCGTGCTCTATTACCGCTCGCTGCCTAATCTGCTGCCCGGCACCATGCTGCGGCGTTCCGAAACGCATCTCGCCAAACAGATTTTCAGCGGGCTGGTCGGCATAAATGAGGAAAATGGGGAACTGCGCGGCGATTTAGCTCATCACTGGCAGGCCATCAGCCCGCTGCACTGGCGTTTTTATCTGCGCCCCGCGATTCATTTCCATCACGGCAGAGAGCTTGAGATGGCGGATATCATCAGCACTTTCAGTCGCTTGCAACACCATCCGCTGTTTACTCATTTTTCGCGTGTCGAATCGCCGAACGCCAACGTCATTGATATTCATCTGCACACCCCCGACCCATGGTTGCCTTGGCTATTAGGCAGCGTTCATGCCCTGATTTTGCCGCAGGAATGGCCATCGCTGGCGGATTTTGCCCGTCATCCTATCGGTACGGGGCCTTATGCGGTGATTAATAACCAGCAAACCCAGCTAAAAATCCGCGCATTTGATGACTATTTTGGCTATCGCGCGCTGATCGACGAGGTCAATATTTGGGTCTTGCCCGAACTGACCGAAGAGCTGGTTCATTCCGGCGTGCAGTTGCAGGCCGACGACACGGCCAACGATCAGCTTGAAAGCCGGCTCGAAGAAGGCTGCTATTTCGTACTGTTTGACCAGCGTTCGCCGGTGGGCAGTCATCCGCAACTGCGCAAATGGCTGTGTGAAATCTTTAATCCGATTGCGCTACTCAACGCCTCGGCTCCGGCATATCAACGTTATTGGTCGCCCGCCTACGGATTATTGCCGCGCTGGCACCATCGGCGTCCGCAGGAAAAAATGCCCAAGCCCGTTGATATTGAAGAGATAACCGTGACCTTTTACAGCGATCACTCGGAGTATCAGGATATCTGTCAGGCGCTGGTTCCGTTGCTGGCTGAACAGGGTGTTAAACTGAAGGTACAGATCGTCGATTACGCCACGTGGCACAGAGGTGAAGCCACGAGCGACGTGTGGCTCGGCAGCGCCAATTTTACGCTGCCGATTGAGTTTTCCCTGTTCGCCACGCTGCTCGAACTGCCTTTGCTCCAGTATTGTCTCGAAGAGAAACTGGATAACGCGGCGAAAAAATGGCGCACCGGTGAGCTGCCTCTGGCCGAATGGGCGCATCATCTGGTTAACGAGGGCCACGTGCATCCCCTGTTCCACCATTGGCTGTTGTTGCAGGGCCAGCGCAGTATGCGCGGCGTCAGGATGAACACGCTCGGCTGGTTTGACTTTAAATCTGCCTGGTTTGCGCCTCCCGACGTATAAACCTGCTTTCAACCCAGTCACTTAATCACTACAATAACGCCGTTCTCAACGGGGTGCTGACTGACTGTTTTTGCTCGCGCAAAGCAGGAGAAGGCTGAGAAAAAACCCGTCGAACCTGATCCGGTTAATACCGGCGAAGGGATTTGAGAGTGCAGTTCGCTGACTCAAACTCCTTTGCCACGCCTACTCTTTTTCAAGGTAAAAGTTGGAGTGCAAAGTGTTTAAAAAATTATTGCCCTGCCTGTTGATCGTTTCGGCGCCCGCGCTGGCCGCCAAGCCCGTGCTGACCGTTTATACCTACGACTCCTTCTCGGCCGATTGGGGCCCGGGCCCTGCCATCAAGAAAGCCTTTGAAGCCGACTGCGGCTGCGAGCTTAAATACGTGCCGCTCGAAGACGGCGTGTCGCTGCTCAATCGCCTGCGCATGGAGGGGAAAAACAGCCCGGCCGACGTTGTGGTTGGACTCGATAACAACCTGCTGCAAGCCGCAGAACAGACCGGCTTATTCACTAAACCTGCCGTCGAAAAAACCACGCTCGACATTCCGGGCGGCTGGACTGACAGCACCTTTGTGCCTTATGACTACGGCTATTTCGCCTTCGTCTATAACAAGGACAAGCTGAAAAACCCGCCGAAAAGCCTGCAAGAGCTGTTCGACAGCCCGCAGCCGTGGAAGATTATTTACGAAGATCCGCGTACCAGCACGCCGGGTCTGGGCCTGCTGCTGTGGGTGCAAAAAGTTTACGGCGATAAAGCGCCTGAAGCGTGGCAGAAGCTGGCGAAGAAAACCGTCACCGTCACTAAAGGCTGGAGCGAGGCCTACGGTCTGTTCCTCAAGGGTGAAAGCGATTTGGTGCTGAGCTACACCACCTCTCCGGCTTATCACATTATCGAAGAGAAAAAAGATAACTACGCGGCAGCCAACTTCTCGGAAGGTCACTACATGCAGGTTGAAGTTGCGGGCCAGCTGGCCGCCAGCAAACAGCCAGCGCTGGCCGCGAAGTTTATGAAATTCGTCACCACGCCGGGATTCCAGAAAGCCATTCCAACCGGCAACTGGATGTATCCTGTTGTTAATACGCCTTTACCGGCCGGATACGACAAACTGACCGTGCCGACTATTTCGCTGCAATACAGCGCCAAAACGGTCGCCGATAATCGCGCGCAATGGATTCAGGCATGGCAGAACGCCGTCAGCCACTAATCCCGGTCTGGCTGTGGCCGGGCGCGGTCGCCGCAACGATTATCCTGCTGGTCGCCTTTTTGGCGCTCGGCTCGCTGCTGCGCCACGCGCCCGCGCTTTCTCTGCGCGCCGTCTGGCAGGATAATTACCTGTGGCACGTGATTCGCTTCACCTTCTGGCAGGCGCTGCTTTCGGCGCTGTGCTCCGTACTGCCCGCTATTTTGCTGGCGCGAAGCCTCTATCGGCGGCGTTTTCCGGGGCGTCAGTGGCTGCTTAGACTCTGCGCCATGACGCTGGTTTTGCCCGTGTTAGTCGCCGTGTTCGGCATTCTCAGCGTCTATGGTCGCGAAGGCTGGCTGGCGCAGCTGTGCGCCGCGCTGGGTATTCGCTACGCCTTTTCGCCCTACGGCTTGCAGGGCATTTTGCTCGCCCACGTGTTTTTCAATTTGCCCCTCGCCACGCGTCTTCTGCTGCAATCCCTTGAAAACGTAGCCATTGAGCAACGCCAAATAGCGGCCCAGCTTGGGATGAACGGCTGGCAGCTGTTCCGTTTTGTCGAATGGCCCGCGTTGAAAAGGCAGATTCTGCCCGCCGCTGCGCTGATATTTATGCTCTGTTTCGCCAGTTTCGCGACCGTGCTGTCGCTGGGCGGCGGCCCGAAAGCCACCACCATCGAGCTGGCTATCTATCAGGCGTTGAGTTACGACTATGACCTCGGACGCGCGGCGCTGCTGGCGCTTATCCAGCTGGTTTGCTGTTTGGGTCTGGTGTTGCTGAGCCAGAAATTGAGTCAGGCGCTGCCGGTCGGCCACACGCACGCCCAGCGCTGGCGCGATCCCGCCGATTCTATTGGGCGAAAGATTGCTGACGTGGTGCTGATTGCTCTGGCTTTACTGCTCATTCTGCCGCCTTTAATCGCCGTATTGATTGGCGGCATCAATCAGTCATTACTCGACGTGCTGCATCAAACCGCCCTGTGGCAAGCGCTGTGGATGTCGGTTCGTCTGGCGCTCGGCAGTGGTTTGCTGTGCCTGCTGCTTGCGATGATGCTGTTGTGGAGCAGCCGAGAGCTGCGCCTGCGCCAGCGACAAAATTGGGGCCAAGGTCTGGAGCTGTCGGGCATGCTGATTCTGGCGATGCCGGGCATTGTGCTGGCGACCGGCTTCTTTCTTTTACTCAGCGATACCGTTGGCTTGCCGCAGTCGCCGTGGATGCTGGTGATTTTGACCAACGCGCTGATGGCGATTCCTTACACCTTGAAAGTATTGGAAAATCCAATGCGTGACGTGGCCGAACGCTACTCACTGCTTTGCCTTTCACTGGATCTGCGCGGCTGGAACCGGCTGCGCTGGATTGAATTAAGTGCGCTTAAACGGCCGATGACACAGGCACTAGCCTTTGCCTGCGTACTGTCGCTGGGTGATTTTGGCGTTATCGCGCTGTTTGGTAATGAGAATTTCCGCACGCTGCCTTTTTATCTTTATCAGCAGATGGGCTCTTACCGCAGTCAGCAAGGTGCCGTAACCGCCATGTTGCTGCTGATACTCTGTTTCCTGTTGTTCACGATTATCGAAAGATTACCGGGTCGCCATGCTGACACTCAATAAAGTTACCTATCTCTATGAACACCTGCCCATGCGTTTTGACCTGCACATCGCGGCCGGTGAACGTGTCGCGGTCCTTGGCCCAAGCGGCGCGGGTAAAAGCACGCTGCTCAGCCTAATCGCCGGTTTTCTTGCGCCGGGCATGGGAAAAATCGAGATTAACGGGCAGGATCACAGCCACACTCCGCCCGCCAAAAGGCCGGTTTCGATGCTGTTTCAGGAGAACAATCTTTTCTCGCACCTGACCGTGCGGCAAAACATGGGGCTTGGCTTGCATCCGGGACTTAAACTCGACGCGCAGCAGAAGCAGCGTCTGGAAGAGATTGCCGCACAGGTAGGATTGGCCGACTACCTCGACCGCCTGCCTTCGCAGCTTTCGGGCGGCCAGCGCCAGCGTGTAGCTCTGGCGCGCTGTCTGTTACGCAGTCAACCCGTTCTGTTGCTCGACGAGCCTTTCTCCGCGCTCGATCCTGCGCTGCGCAACGAGATGCTTTCACTGCTCGATAAAGTCTGCCACCAGCAGCAGCTCACCTTGCTGATGGTGTCGCATAATCTCGACGACGCCGCCCGCATCGCCGAACGCACCCTGCTCATCGTCGATGGCCGCGTCTATTACGACGGCCCAACGCAATCACTCATCGACGGCAGCGCCCCCGAAGCCTCTATCCTCGGCATCATCAAGAAATAACTTTTTAACTACAACCCCCCTCCCGCTAAGTCATTGGCGCTAGAGCAAGGCGGCAAGCGAGAGAGCCCGATGAGCTGACTCAGGTCAGTGATTTGGGCGAACAAACGCAGCCAACACAGCTATCGCGTCAATGACGACGCGGAAAGTGAGAGAAGCCCGATGAGCTGACACAGGTCAGTGATTTGGGCGAACAAACGCAGCCAACACAGCTATCGCGTCAATGACGACGCGGGTTAGCGAGTGATGACGTGGTAAAGGAGATGTGCGTAAATTGGCATTAAAGGCTGTTGGCTGAGCATAAAAATACTGTAAGCCGTTGCAGCCAAACTGATAACCGTTACCCAGCGTAAACGCGTCAACGGCAGCCATTTTGTCAGCGCATCCGGATTCGCCTTGCCTGAACGCGCCCAGCGCCATACCAGCCAGCCGCTTAACCAGATCAGCACCACGGTAACGAACAGCAGCCATTTGAAGGTTGTACTGTCGGCGCTGTGCGGAATATCAATCGCCACTCCAGCTAGAATTCCCGGCAAGAAATAAACCGGCGGCCAGGTAATACAGCCCACTATATTCGGCGGTGCAAACTTGTAGGGCGGCAGGTTAAGCATGCCCGCAAGCAGCGGCACCAGCGGCCTTGTCGGACCAATAAAGCGGCCAAGAATCACTGTCGCAAAAGAGTGTTTTTCGAGCGCGTTACCTGTTTTGTCGAGCAGCGCCTGATAGCGTTTCAAAAACGACCAGTTATGCAGCGGCTCCTTGAAACCTCGGCCAATAAAATAAGAGGCCCAATCGCCAAGAAAACAGCCGACGCCAGCCGCCAGCCAGGCTTCGTACAGCCCGACTTGACCGCTGCCAATCAGCGCACCCAAGGTCGCCATCATCACCGTGCCCGGCAATAGTAATCCCACCAGCGCCAACGACTCGAAAAACGCGACGACACAAACAAGAGCAAGCGCGAAACCCACTGACTGAGCGACCAAATGTTGTAAATAGGCTTCCATAAAATTCCAGAGTAAAGGTACGCACTCAGCTTACAGCACGGTAAACCTGTTAGGTTTAAGGTTTAAAAATAAAGAGCTGGAATTGTCGGTAAATGGTAAAGGCGAGTCAACCTGCTAATTGTATGCGCATCTGATCCCATGCCTTTTCTCAACACGCGAACTGTATAAATAACCATGCTATATTTAGCGCATTAGCTTCTGTTTAGCGCATTAACTTCTGTTGCACCAAACTGAATGCTTCACCCTGAACGCTCTATCCTATCGCGCCACCTGTTGTACCAACGTTTATCGAGGCCATTATCAACCACGTCACTGCGCCACAACATTCTTCCTCCGAGCCACGTCAGGGTTTTGTTCTGACCCGCCACTGGCGCGATACGCCGCAGGGGACGGAGGTCGAATTATGGCTCGCGACCGAGCACGGTCCGCAGAAGGTTCGCCTGCCGCCGCAGGAATCGGTCGCCTTTTTGCCGGTCGAGCAGCAAGCCGATGCCGAAAAACTGTTGGTCGGCGAAAGAAATTATAGCCTGCGTCCGTTGCCGCTCAAGGATTTCAGCCTGCGGCCGGTTTTAGGCCTGTATTGCGCCAGCCATCGTCAGCTTATGCGCATAGAAAAAACGCTGCGCGACGGCGGCATCAGCCTGTACGAAGCCGATATCCGCCCGCCGGATCGCTTCCTGATGGAGCGCTATATCACCGCGCCCGTGTGGTTTACCGGCACCCCCACCGGTGACGGCACGCTAATTAATGCCAAAATGAAGCCCGCCGAAACCTACCGGCCTACCCTGAAGCTTTGTTCGCTGGATATCGAAACAAGCGGCAACGGCGAGCTTTATTGCATTGGTCTCGAAGGCTGCGGCCAGCGCGACGTGTACATGCTCGGCCCTGCCAACGGTACGCCGGGCAGCCACGGCGATTTTAATCTGGAATATGTCGATAGCCGCCCGCTGCTGCTGCAAAAACTCAATGAATGGCTGGAGCGCAATGACCCCGACGCGATTATTGGCTGGAGCGTGGTGCAATTTGACCTGCGCGTGCTGCAGAAACACGCCGATCGTTACAAGATCCCGCTGCGTTTTGGCCGCGATGGCAGCGCCCTCGAGTGGCGTGAACACGGCTTCAAGCAGGGACACTTTTTTGCGCAGGCGGCGGGCCGTTTACTGGTCGACGGGATTGAAGCACTAAAATCTGCGACCTGGAACTTCCCCTCCTTCAGTTTGGAATACGTCTCGCAAACTTTACTCGGCGAAGGAAAGGCGATTGACAACCCCTACCAGCGTCTGGCAGAAATTGAGCAACGTTTTCGTCAGGATAAACCGGCCCTCGCCCGGTATAATCTGAAGGACTGCGAGCTGGTAACGCGTATTTTCGAGAAGACCGAACTGCTCGCCTTTTTGCTGGAAAGGGCGTCGGTGACGGGTCTGGCGGCGGATCGCAACGGCGGGTCGGTCGCGGCATTCACTCACCTGTATCTGCCGCGCATGCATCGAATCGGCTATGTCGCGCCAAATCGCGGCGATCGTCCGGAAGAAAACAGTCCCGGCGGATTTGTGATGGACTCGCGCCCCGGCCTGTATGATTCGGTGCTGGTGCTCGATTATAAAAGTCTGTATCCGTCGATTATTCGCACCTTTTTGATTGATCCTGTCGGGCTGGTGACGGGTCTCGACAACCCCGATCCCGCGCATTCTATCCCGGGTTTTCGAGGCGCCCATTTTTCACGGACCCAGCACTGTCTGCCGGAAATAGTGCGTCAAATCTGGCAGGGTCGCGAGGCTGCGAAGAAGCAAAAAAATCAGCCGTTGTCGCAGGCGCTGAAAATTATCATGAACGCGCTGTATGGCGTTTTGGGCACGCCTAGCTGCCGCTTTTTTGATTCAAGGCTCGCCTCATCTATCACTCTGCGCGGGCATGACATCATGCAGCAGACCCGCAGACTGATTGAAGAAGAAGGCTTTGAAGTGATTTATGGCGATACCGATTCGACCTTTGTCTGGCTCAGGCGCGCGCATGAGGCGGACGAAGCCAACGAGATTGGCAAACGGCTGGTCGAAAAGGTCAATCTTTGGTGGCAGGCGCATCTTGAAGAAGAATATGGCCTGGAAAGTGCGCTTGAACTGGAGTTTGAAACCCATTATCAGCGCTTTTTGATGCCCACTATTCGCGGATCAGATCAGGGCAGCAAGAAGCGTTATGCCGGATTAGTGATTAACGACGACGGCGAGCACATCGTCTATAAAGGCCTTGAAACGGTGCGCACCGACTGGACGCCGCTGGCGCAGACTTTCCAGCAGGCGCTGTATCAGCGTATTTTCCATCATCAGCCTTATCAGGATTACATTCGTGATTACGTCAGCAGCACGCTGAACGGCGAATTTGACGACCGGCTGATTTATCGCAAACGCCTGCGCCGTCGTTTGACCGAATATGAGCGCAACGTGCCGCCTCACGTGCGCGCGGCAAGGCTGGCAGACGAGTATAATCAGGCTAACGGACGGGCGTTGCAGTACCAAAACGGCGGCTGGATAAGCTACATGATGACCACGTCTGGCCCCGAGCCGCTGGAAAATCGCGTTTCGCCTATCGATTACGATCATTACATCGAGAAGCAGCTGGAACCTGTAGCCGACGGCATTCTACCGTTTCTGCATGACGATTTTGCTACACTGATCACGGGGCAAATGGGATTGTTTTAATCAGAAGGCGCAATGACAGGTGACGAATGGCCCACCTTCAATTAACATAGCGCCCTTTCCCGTTTCTTATCTAACCTCGCACATTTAATGACTCCACGCCTCTCGGGCGGGGATTGAAAAGCTATTACGTAAAATTTAGTACTAACAGTTAAGGGCCCGATTACCTGCTCGTTAAAGGTGGCCCCAATCAGTCAGACACAGAGAGACATTATGCCCTTTACACTTGGTCAACGCTGGATCAGCGATACGGAAAGCGAATTAGGTTTAGGTACTATCGTGGCGGTCGATGCGCGCATGGTTACCGTGCTTTTCCCCGCTACTGGTGAAAACCGCCTGTATGCCAGAAATGATTCACCCATCACCCGCGTAATGTTTAATCCGGGCGATACCATCAGTTGTCACGAGGGATGGCAGCTGAAAGTTGAAGAAGTCGTTGAGGACAAAGGTCTGCTCACTTATGTGGGGACACGTCTGGACACCGAGGAAGAAGGTGTCGCGATGCGCGAGGTGCTGCTCGACAGCAAGCTGACTTTCAGCAAGCCTCAGGACCGTCTGTTTGCGGGTCAAATCGATCGCATGGACCGTTTTGCGCTGCGTTTTCGTGCGCGTAAATATCAGCGTGAACAGTTCCGTCTGGAGTTTGGCGGCCTGCGCGGTATGCGCGCCAGCCTGATCCCGCACCAGCTGCACATCGCCTATGAAGTGGGTCAGCGTCACGCGCCGCGCGTCCTGTTGGCGGATGAAGTCGGTTTGGGTAAAACCATTGAAGCCGGGATGATAATCCACCAGCAGCTGCTGTCTGGTCGCGCCGAACGCGTGCTGATCGTGGTGCCTGAAACGCTGCAACACCAGTGGCTGGTCGAAATGCTGCGCCGCTTCAACCTGCGTTTCTCTCTGTTTGATGACGATCGCTACGCCGAGTCGCGTCACGACGCAACTAACCCGTTCGAGTCAGAGCAGCTGGTTATCTGTTCTCTTGATTTCGTGCGCCGCAACAAGCAGCGTCTTGAAGAGCTGAACGACGCCGAATGGGACATGCTGGTCGTCGACGAAGCGCACCATCTGGTGTGGAGCGAAGACGCGCCAAGCCGTGAATACATGGTGATTGAGCAGCTGTCGCAAAATATTCCGAGCGTGCTGCTGCTGACGGCAACGCCAGAGCAGCTGGGTCAGGAAAGCCACTTTGCGCGCCTGCGCCTGCTCGATCCCGATCGTTTCCACGATTACGAAGAATTTATCGAAGAACAGAATCAGTATCAGCCGGTGGCTGACGCCGTCACCCTGTTGCTCAACAAACAGCCGCTGACTTCTGACGCGCTGGCGCTGCTGGGCGAACGCGTGGGCAATGCCGACGTCGATAACCTGCTGGCCGCCGCTAATAAGGGCGACGAAGACGCGGCTAAAAAGCTGGTTGCGATGCTGATGGACCGCCACGGCACCAGCCGCGTGCTGTTCCGTAACACCCGTAACGGCGTGAAAGGCTTCCCGCAGCGTCATCTTGAATCCATCAAGTTACCGTTGCCGACCCAGTATCAAACCGCGATTAAAGTCTCGGGCATCATGGGCAGCAAGAAAACTCAGGAAGCGCGCGCGCTGGACATGCTTTATCCGGAGCAAATCTATCAGGAATTTGAAGGCGACAACGCCACCTGGTGGAACTTCGACCCGCGCGTCGAGTGGCTGCTTGGCTATCTGACCGCCAACCGTGACAAGAAAGTGCTGGTGATCTGCGCCAAGGCCGCGACCGCGCTGCAATTGGAGCAGGTTCTGCGTGAGCGCGAGGCGATTCGTGCCGCCGTGTTCCACGAAGGTCTGTCGATTATCGAACGTGACCGCGCCGCCGCCTATTTCGCTTCCGAAGAAGATGGCGCGCAGGTATTGCTGTGTTCCGAAATCGGTTCCGAAGGCCGCAACTTCCAGTTCGCCAGCAAAATGGTGATGTTTGACCTGCCGTTTAACCCGGATCTGCTGGAGCAGCGTATTGGTCGTCTCGACCGTATCGGCCAGCAGAATGACATCGAAATCATGGTGCCTTATCTGGAGCAAACCGCGCAGGCTATCCTGTTACGCTGGTTCCACGAAGGTCTGGATGCGTTCGAACACACCTGCCCGACCGGCCGTACTATTTATGACGGCAGCTATCAGGCGCTGATCGGCTTCCTCGCGACGCCTGCCGAGCAGGAAGGTCTGGACGAATTTATCGTCACCTGCCGCGAGCAGCACGACGCTCTGAAACAGCAGCTGGAACAGGGCCGCGACCGCCTGCTCGAGATGCATTCCAACGGCGGCGAACCGGCTCAGGCGCTGGCGAAGGCAATTGGCGAGCAGGACAACGACGTCAATCTGGTGAATTTTGCGCTCAATCTGTTTGATATCGTGGGTATTAATCAGGAAGACCGCAGCGATAACCTGATCATTCTGACCCCGTCCGATCACATGCTGGTACCTGATTTCCCAGGGCTTCCGCAGGATGGTTGCACGGTAACCTTCGACCGTGAACAGGCGCTGTCTCGCGAAGATGCGCAGTTTATCAGCTGGGAACACCCGATTATTCGCAACGGTCTGGATCTCATCCTTTCCGGCGATACCGGCAGCTGTGCCGTTTCTATTTTGAAAAACAAGGCGCTGCCAGTAGGCACGCTGCTGGTTGAGTTGCTCTACGTGGTTGAGTGTCAGGCACCGAAGCATCTGCAGCTGACCCGCTTCCTGCCGCCAACGCCGGTGCGCATGTTGATGGATAAAAACGGCACCAATCTGGCCGCTCAGGTTGAGTTCGAAAGCTTTAACCGCCAGCTGAATGCGATTAATCGTCACAACTCCAGCAAACTGGTTAACGCCGTGCAGCAAGACGTTCACGCGATGCTGTTGCAGGCCGAGCCGCTGGTGGCCGTCGAAGCGCAGGCGTTAATCGAAGCCGCGAAAATCGAAGCTAACCAACAGCTAACTGAAGAACTTGAACGTTTGAAAGCGCTGAAAGAAGTGAACCCGAATATTCGCGACGACGAGCTGGAGTCGGTGGAATCAAACCGTCAGCAGGTGCTCAACAGTCTTAACGATGCGAATTGGCGTCTCGATGCCATTCGTCTGGTCGTGGTAAGCCATCAATGATAACGCCACCACCGTCGAACATTCTGCCACTTGAAAACTACCATCCGCCCACGGATCCGTGGCTGCGGGTGCTGTTCCAGGACGAACATCTGATGGTGGTGAACAAGCCAAGCGGCCTGCTTTCTGTTCCGGGCAAGGCCGCCGAGCATCACGACAGTCTGATGACCCGTATTCAGCGCGATTTTCCGATTGCAGAATCGGTCCATCGTCTGGACCTGTCGACCAGCGGCGTGATTGCCGTGGCGCTGACCAAAGAGGCTGAACGCGAGCTTAAACGTCAGTTCCGCGAGCGCGAAACCAAGAAAGCCTATATTGCGCGGGTGTGGGGACACATGGCGGAAGATTACGGCATCATCGATTTGCCGCTGATCTGCGACTACCCGAATCGTCCGAAGCAGAAGGTTTGCTATGAAACCGGCAAGAAAGCGCTGACTCAGTATGAGGTGCTTTCTTATGATAATGACGGCACGACGCGAGTAAAATTGCGTCCGATTACGGGCCGTTCGCACCAGCTGCGCGTTCACCTGCTGGCGCTGGGGCATCCGATTCTTGGCGACAAGTTTTATGCGCATCCAGAAGCGCTGGCGATGGCGCCTCGTTTGCAGCTGCACGCGCAGGAGCTCTCAATTTATCATCCGATTACCGATGAGCCGATGACCTTTAGCTGCGATCCGGATTTTTAGAAACGGACCTTGCTTCTGTCGTTCCGTTTTATTAAAAGTAAAAAGCAAAACGCCGTGATTTAACTCACGGCGTTTTTTTGGCTTCTATTGTTTACTTCAGAAGCTGACCTCAACGATCTACAACGGCAGACGCGTTATTTGAAGCCTTTCTCACGCTTGATCAGGTCATAAGCGGCTTGAATCGCCTGCGCTTTTTGCTTGGCCATCTCCATCATTTCTGGCGGCAAACCTTTTGCCACCAGCTTGTCGGGATGATGCTCGCTCATCAGCTTGCGGTAGGCGCGCTTGATGGTCGTGACGTCGTCGGTTGCCGCCACGCCCAGCACTTTACAGGCATCGGCAAGCGTTGGGCCGTGAGGCGTCCGCCGATGATTGCCTGAATAGCCGCCCTGCGAATAGCCGTTGCCCTGAGCATACCCGTTGCCTTGACCCGAACCCTGATAGCCGCCGCCAAACTGCTGGCCGCCCTCCATCATCGAGAGGAACTGGTCAAACTGATGACGCGAAATGCCCAGCTCTTCGGCAAGCACGTAGAGCACCGTTCGCTGGTTCGGATGCAGCGAACCCCCGGCGTATGCCGCCTGAATCTGAATTTCCAGAAAAGTGCGGATCAGGTCGAAACGGCCAAAGCACACGCTGCGCATTTCACGCATTTTCTCGCGCAGAGGATAAGTACCGCCCTTGCCGATTCGAAACGCCTGCTGCGCCGACTCACGCTGTGCGCCGTGCAGCTGCATGCGGTCCATAAACAGGCTCGCAATCTGAATATCTGCTTCTGTCACTCGTCCTTTTGATTTGGTTAAATGCCCCATCACCTCAAAGGTGGTGCGGAAAAAAATGGTTTGACGTGTTTGCTGATCGGCAAAAAATCCACGGCTTCTCGCGGCGCGTGCCTTATCAACCATGTGTCCGATCAACAACCCCAATACGATTCCCCAGAAGCCTACACCAGACAGATAGCCCAATATAAGTCCGAGCAGCTTTCCCCAATACTGCATATACTCCTCAATTCACAATGCCGTCGCGTAAGATTTGCTTTATCATAACCGGCATTTATCGCTGTGCCTAACGGCGACAGCGTTAACACCGCGGATTTAACACTAGCGCAACGATGATGAGTAAGATAGTCTCTGACCGTTTGCCGGCATGACGCCTCTGATGACGGAACACACATTTTACGTATGAAAAATAGACGTATGAAAAAAAGCTTCCCCACCCTGCTGGCCACAATGATTTGGACGGCACTTTATAGCCAGGGCGCGCTGGCCGATCTCGCTGAACAATGCATGCTCGGTGTGCCGACCTATGATAAACCTCTGGTTCAGGGCGATCCCAATCAGCTTCCTGTGACTATCCACGCCGACAATCTTCAGGGTAATTATCCCGACAGCGCGGTGTACACCGGCAATGTGACGGTTGAGCAGGGTAACAGTTCGTTGAAAGCGGACCAGGTTCAGCTGAATCAAATTTCTCATCCTAACGAGACCACGCCGCTGCGCACCGCGACGGCGACCGGCGACGTGCTGTATTTCGATAATCAGGTCAAACTGAAAGGGCCAAAAGCCTTCTCCAACCTGAATACCAAAGATACCGACGTCGAGAAAGGCGATTACCAGATGGTAGGTCGTCAGGGCCGTGGTACCGCGGATTTGATGAAGCAGCGCGACAACAACCGTTATACCATTTTGAACAACGGCACCTTTACCTCCTGTCTACCCGGCGATAATAGCTGGAGCGTGGTAGGAACGACCGTTATCGAAGACCGTCAGGAAGAGTTGGCCGAAATCTGGAACGCCCGTTTTCACATTGGCCCGGTTCCGGTGTTCTACAGTCCGTATATGCAGCTTCCTATCGGCGATCGTCGTCGTTCCGGCTTCCTGATCCCGAACGCCAAATATGGCAGCAATAACGGTTTCGAGCTGATCGTTCCTTATTACTGGAACATCGCGCCAAACTACGATGCAACGATTACTCCGCACTATATGAGTAAGCGTGGCACGCAGCTGCAAAACGAATTCCGCTACCTGACCGTCGCCGGTTCGGGCGTGATGGAATTCGATTATCTGGCCAATGACAAACTGGTAGAAGACGATCACCCAAGCGTGGATAAAACCAAGCGCTGGATGTACTACTGGAGCCATAACGGCGTCTACGATCAGGTGTGGCGCTTCAACGTTGACTACACCAAAGTCAGTGATCCTTACTACTTTACCGATCTGGATTCCAAATACGGATCGACGACCGACGGTTATGCTGCTCAAAAATTCAGCGTAGGGTATGCTGATGAAAATTGGGATGCGACGCTGTCGACCAAACAGTTCCAGATTTTCGCCGACACCACCACGACCAGTACTAACGTCTACCGCGCCATGCCGCAGCTGGACCTTAACTACTATAAAGACGATATCGGTCCGTTTAATTTCCATACTTACGGACAGGTGGCGAAATTCACCAACGTTAACCCGATCTATCCAAATGCGACCCGCTGGCATATCGCGCCGCAGATTGACCTGCCGCTGAGCAATCGCTGGGGCAGCTGGGATAACGAAGTCAAGGTCATGGCGACCCACTATGAGCAGGACATCCCGAACAGCTACAACGAGATGTTCCCGGACAACAAGCTCAAAAGTACCTACAACCGCGTTTTACCCGAGTTTAAAAGCGACGGTAAAATGGTGTTTGACCGTCCGATGGACTGGAATCCAGGCTACACGCAGACGTTGGAACCGCGTTTGCAGTACCTCTATATTCCGTATCGCGACCAGAGCGCCGTGCAGCAATATGACTCCACGCTGCTGCAAACCGACTATACTGGCCTGTTCCGCGACAGAAGCTACAGCGGTTTAGACCGTATTGCTTCGGCCAACCAGCTGGCGTCGGGCGTGACTACGCGTATTTACGATGACAGCCTGGTTGAACGTTTCAACGTTTCTGCCGGTCAGATCTACTACTTCACGCCTCCACGTACCGGCGATGCGAGCAGTAGTTTAGACAAGAACGACGACAAAGGTAGCATGGTGTGGGCAGGCGACACCTACTACAAAATCAACGATACGCTGGCCTTCCGCGGCGGATTGCAGTACGACGCGCGTCTTGATGCGCTGGCAGTGGGCGATGCGATTCTCGAATACCGTTCCGCCGCCGAAAAAATGGTTCAGTTGAGCTACCGTTATGCCAGCCCCGAATATATTGAGGCAACGTTACCGAATCTGACCAACCCGGGATATCAGCAGGGTATTTCTCAGGCGGGAATTATCGGCAGCTGGCCGATTGCCGACCGTTGGGCCGTTGTCGCCGCGTATTACTACGACACCAAAGCCAAGCAGACAGCCGATTCCTTGCTGGGCGTGCAGTACAGCACCTGTTGCTGGGCGGTTAACTTCGGTTATGAACGTCGAATTACTGAATGGGATTACACGAGTTCTACGCCTGGCAGCGTTTATGACAACCGTATTTCATTTAACATTGAACTTCGTGGCCTAAGCAGCAATCAAAGCCTGGGTACCAAAGAAATGTTAGCCAGTGGCATACTGCCTTATCAACGCGCTTTCTAGATTTTAAACGTCTGACGTTTTTGAAACCGAGCTTTCAGGAACGTCAGGCTTTGAACGCCCGTTGAATTCAGTAAACTTGAAACTTGAACCCGCATTTGCGGATTAAAATAAATGGATAAAGTATGAAGAACTGGAGAACACTTCTCCTCGGCGCGGTGCTTTGTGCCAACACCGCGATCGCAGCACCTCAAGAGGTTGATAAAGTCGCCGCTGTTGTAGACAACGGCGTCGTTCTGGAAAGCGAAGTCAATGACATGCTGCAATCCGTACAGCAGCAGGCAAAAGAAGCAAAACAGCAGCTTCCCGATGAAAAAACGCTGCGTCGCCAGATTCTCGATCGCCTGATTATGGACAATATCCAGCTCCAGATGGCGACAAAAATGGGCATCACGCTGACTGACGATGACGTTAACAAAGCCATCGCCAACATCGCGCAGCAGAACAACATTACTGTCGATCAGCTGCGTAGCCGTCTGGCTTATGAAGGCCTGAACTACAACACTTACCGCAGCCAGATTCGCAAAGAGATCCTGATTTCTCAGGTGCGTAACGGTGAAGTTCGCCGTCGTGTAACCATTCTGCCGCAGGAAGTTGACGCGCTGTCCAAACAGCTGGTTGCGCAGACCGGTAACGAAGCCGAATACAACCTCAGCAACATTTTGCTGCCTCTGCCGCAGAACCCGACGCAGGATCAGGTTAATCAGACCGAAATGCTGGCTAAAAAGCTGGTAAGCGACCTGAACCGTGGCGCCGATTTTGCAAAAACTGCCATGACCTACTCTGCCGATCCGCACGCGCTGGACGGCGGTAAAATGGGCTGGGGCAAGTTGCAGGGTCTGCCTTCACTGTTTGCCGAAGCGCTGGCTAACGCGAAGAAAGGTCAGGTTGTCGGCCCGATTCGTTCAGGTGTTGGTTTCCACATCCTGAAAATCAACGACATCCGTGACGTTGACCAAAAAGTTTCCGTGACCGAAGTTCACGCTCGCCACATTCTGCTCAAAACCTCCGTGGTTCTGACAGATGCGCAGGCGCAGGCTAAACTTCAACAGGTCGCCACGGCAATTCGTGCAGGTCGTGCAAACTTTGCCGACGAAGCGAAACAGCTGTCGCAGGATCCGGGTTCAGCCAATCAGGGCGGCGATCTGGGTTGGGCTTCGCCTGACATGTACGATCCGGCGTTCCGCGATGCGTTGCTGAAACTGAAAAAAGGCGAACTTAGTGCACCAGTGCGCTCTTCATTCGGCTGGCATTTGATTCAGCTGCTGGATACCCGTCAGGTTGACCGCACCGATGCCGTGCAGAAAGACAAGGCTTACCGCCTGTTGTTCAACCGTAAATTTGCCGAAGAGGCACAGTCCTGGATGCAGGAACAGCGTGCTCAGTCGTACGTGAAAATTCTGGATGGCAATGGACAATAATTCCCATGTGACGCAATCCGTGGTCATTACCCCCGGCGAACCTGCCGGGGTTGGACCCGATTTGGTACTCGCACTGGCTCAACGGGACTGGCCCGTTGAGCTTGTCGTTTGTGCCTGCCCGTCTTTGCTGCTTTCACGCGCCAAGGCGTTGAACCTCCCTATTCGGTTACTCGATTATCGTCCGGGCTTTGCCAAACCGCAGGCCGCCGGCACCTTAACCGTGTTGCCGGTGCAACTGGCCGAGGCTGTTACGCCGGGCGAGTTGAACGTCGCCAACGGTCCGTACGTGGTCGAAACGCTGGCTCGCGCCTGCGACGGCGCGATGAACGGTGAATTCGCGGCGCTGATTACGGGTCCGGTTCAGAAAAGCATTATCAACGATGCCGGTATTGCCTTTACCGGACATACGGAATTCTTTGCCGATCGCAGCCTGTGCTCGCGCGTGGTGATGATGTTGGCGACCGAAGAGCTTCGCGTTGCGCTGGCGACGACGCATCTGCCGTTGAAAGACGTTGCCGATGCCATTACCCAGCAGAGCCTGCACGAAGTCATCACCATTCTCGACAACGATCTGAAAACCAAATTCGGTATCGCGTCCCCGCAGATTTACGTGTGCGGCCTGAATCCTCATGCAGGAGAAGGCGGCCACATGGGACGTGAAGAGATAGACACCATTACGCCAGCGCTTGATTCGCTGCGTGAAAAAGGCATCAACCTGATTGGTCCGTTGCCCGCTGACACGCTTTTTCAGCCGAAATATCTGCAACATGCCGATGCCGTGTTAGCCATGTATCACGATCAGGGCTTACCGGTGTTAAAATATCAGGGATTCGGCCGCGCCGTGAATATCACCCTCGGATTGCCTTTCATCCGCACCTCGGTGGATCACGGCACCGCGCTGGATCTCGCTGCCACCGGCAAAGCCGACGTAGGCAGCTTTATTACCGCTTTAAATCTTGCCATTAACATGGCCTCAGTCAGTAATGACAATACCTTGTCTGCCGCGACAACTTCTGTCAGCACCGACAACAACAGTAGTGATAAAACACAGCAATGAATAATCGAGTCCACCAAGGCCACTTCGCCCGTAAACGTTTTGGACAAAACTTTTTAAAAGATCAGTTTGTCATCGACAGTATCGTTTCCGCTATCCACCCAATGCCCGGCCAAGCCGTTGTTGAAATCGGCCCCGGTCTGGCGGCGTTAACCGAGCCTGTCGCGTCACGTCTTGACAGCATGACCGTCATCGAGCTTGACCGCGATTTGGCGGCCCGTCTTGAAGTGCATCCGAAAATCGGCAGCAAGCTGCGGATCATTCAGGCCGATGCCATGACCATCAACTTTGGCGAGCTTTCAGAAGAGCTGGGCCAGCCGCTGCGCGTGTTCGGCAACCTGCCTTACAACATCTCGACGCCGCTGATGTTCCACCTTTTCACCTACACCAACGCTATCAGCGACATGCATTTCATGTTGCAGAAAGAAGTGGTCAACCGTCTGGTTGCGGGTCCGAACAGCAAGGCCTATGGCCGTTTGAGCGTGATGGCACAGTATTACTGTAACGTCATTCCCGTGCTGGAAGTGCCGCCAGAATCCTTTACGCCTGCGCCTAAAGTCGATTCTGCCGTGGTACGTTTGACGCCGCACGCGGAAATCCCTTATCCGGTTTCCGACATCCGCATTCTGGCCCGTCTTACCACCGACGCGTTCAACCAGCGCCGCAAAACCGTGCGCAACAGCCTGGGTCACCTGTTCACTCCGGAACAAATGACCGAGCTGGGTCTTGATCTCTCGATGCGTGCCGAAAACATTTCTGTCGAACAGTATTGCAAGCTGGCAAACTGGATCTCAACCCGCAAGGCTAAAGATCAACAAGACAACGAACAGCAAAGCAACGAACAGCAACCTTAACCGGAGTCACGTTATGCTTAATGCGCCGCGAGTCAGTATTCAGGTCCAAAGTATCTACATTGAGTCCCAGTCGATACCGGAAGAACAGCGATATGTTTTCGCTTACACCATTACTGTGCGCAATCTCGGGCGCTTTAACGTACAGCTGCTGCGCCGTTACTGGTTGATTACCAACAGTAACGGCCACAAGACCGAGGTTCAGGGCGAAGGCGTCGTTGGCGAACAGCCGCTGATTGTTCCCGGCGGTGAATTCCACTACACCAGCGGCGCGATCCTCGAAACGCCGATGGGTACGATGGAAGGTCATTACGAAATGATCGACCACAATGGCGACGCTTTCCGCGTGGCGATCCCCGTCTTCCGCCTTGCGCTGCCCACGCTTATCAACTAAGCCTATTATTTTCGCCCCTGTTTCAAGTAAGAAGGTCAAATGTCGACATATTTAGTTGGGGATATCCACGGGTGTCTCGATGAGCTGCAAGCCCTTTTGCATCAGGTTGAATTCAATCCCGAGCACGATACTCTCTGGCTGACGGGCGATCTAGTGTCACGAGGTCCGCAATCGCTGGAAGTGTTGCGCTTTGTCAGCGGTCTGGGCGACGCGGTGCGCATGGTGCTGGGCAATCATGACCTGCATCTGTTAGCGATTTTCGCGGGCATCACGCCGAATAAACCTAAAGACAAACTCACGCCGCTGCTTGAAGCGGAAGATGCCGACACGCTGATCAACTGGCTACGCCGTCAACCCGTTTTACAGGTCGATGAAGAGCAGAAGATTATTATGGGACACGCCGGCATTACGCCTCAGTGGGACGTTGAAACCGCTAAAATGTGCGCCCGCGAAGTCGAAGCGATTTTGTCGAGCGACAGCTATCCGCTGTTCCTGAATGCGATGTACGGCGACATGCCGAACAACTGGTCGGAAGAGCTGACGGGCCTTGCTCGCCTGCGTTTCAGCACCAACGCGCTGACCCGGATGCGCTACTGTTTCCCGAACGGCCAGCTGGACATGATTTGCAAAGACGCGCCCGACGATGCGCCGCGTCCGCTCAAGCCGTGGTTCGCGTTACCGAGTCTGGTGATGGACGAAGGTTACAGCGTTATCTTTGGTCATTGGGCTTCGCTCGAAGGCAAAGGCACACCGGAAGGCGTGTACGGTCTGGATACCGGCTGTTGCTGGGGCGGCGAAATGACGCTGCTGCGCTGGGAAGATAAAGCGTATTTCACGCAGCCTTCCAATCGCAAGAAAGACAAAGATAAAGAGCACGCGTCCGTGCCGAAAGCGATGTAATTTCCTGCCGCGTTTTCTTCAAATAGCTGCCGTAGCAGGCAAAGAACAACAAAAAAGGCATCCGGAAAGGGATGCCTTTTGCATGGGTGAAGCTTTAATAATCTTTCGATTTACTCATCGAGCAATCTAACAAACTCGCCGATTATTCGCCGCGACGGTCGAGAATTTCGAAGCAGTAACCGTGCGTGTTGGCTTCATCCGCGTCGTGGAATTCGCTGAACACGCTTTCCCATTCGTCTGGCTCGTAATCAGGGAACTGGGTGTCGCCTTCAACTTCGGCATCGATGTGCGTCAGGTAAAGACGGTTGGCGCGGTTCAGGAACTGCGTGTAAACACGTCCGCCGCCAATCACCATCACTTCTTCGACACTGCCCGCCGTGCTCAGCGCGTCTTCAACGGAGGTGACCCAAGTGACACCTTCGTGATTTCCGGGCTGACTACTGATAACAATGTTGAGACGACCGGGCAACGGTCGGCCGATCGATTCGAATGTCTTGCGCCCCATAATAACCGGTTTGTTCAGCGTATTGCGCTTGAACCAGGCCAGGTCAGCCGGTAAATGCCAAGGCATGGCGTTTTCCATACCGATAACGCGATCCGCTGCCATTGCAGCGATCAGGCTGATAATCATCGTGAAACCTTTGGTGAAGAGCTAATAAGAACGTATTCGTGGCTCCGCCGGCAGACGACATACAGCAGACCAGGAACACATTCTATGTCGGGGCAGAAAAGAGCCACACTATACGGAAAGGCTATTCCGCCGTCGATACTCCGCTAAAGATATAAGAGACCTCTTAGCAGCAGCGGGCTTAGTTAGCACAATGTACTGACCCTTTTCGCGGGATGAGGTTCAACGCATCACCTGCGCGCGGCTATCCAGCGGATCCTGCTACGGCGTGGTGCAGAATTGTCACGCATGTAAACTGTTCAATACATTTTGGCTGATTAAGTATACAAACGAAATAAACCCTTGTGCGCACCCCCTGTTAAAAATCGGCAGTTGGCGTATGATGCCGCCACTATTTTGCTTGCTCCTTGATGACGGTCAGTTTAATGCTTGAAACCTCCTTGTTTGTCGCCACGATCGCCGCGTTGGGGATGATTTCCCCGGGCCCGGATTTCTTTCTGGTTATCAAAAATGCCGCGCGCTATCCGCGCCTGGCGGCGTTGATGACATCTGCGGGCGTGGTCTGCGGCGTGATAACCCACATGTCTTACTGCGTGGCCGGTTTGGCGGTGGTTATCACCCAAACGCCTTGGCTGTTTGATTTACTAAAATATGTCGGCGCGGCTTATCTGATTTGGGTCGGTATTCAGGCGCTGTTTTCGCGCACCAACAGCAAGATGAATCTCGAGAACATCGCGCCGCAGCAGGTGACCTTGCGCAAGGCGTTTGTGCAGGGTTATCTCTGCAACCTGCTGAATCCAAAGGCAACGTTGTTTTTCCTGGCGATGTTTACGCAGGTTTTGCAGATTAACTCGACCCTCAGCGAGAAGCTGGGTTACGCCTCGATCATTGTCGGCTTGTCGGTGATTTGGTGGCCGATGCTGGTGATCCTTATCCAGAGCGGTCCGGTGCGTCGCGGTCTGGCGAAGGCGCAAAAGCTGATCGACAAACTGCTCGGCGGCGTACTGATCGCCCTCGGCATTAAAGTGGCGTTAAGCTAAAAAACGGCTGAAAATACCCCATAAAAAAAGCGCATCCACGTAGCTGAATGCGCTTTTTCTTTTTAGATCGGCTTTTAAATCGTTAAAAAGCTCACTGGCCTTACTTCGCCTCGATCACTTCCTCTTCCGGCGCTTTACCATCAATACTGCCGCGCCAGCTTTGCTGCTGTTCACCCAAACGTTCCTGATCCTGCTCAATTGCCGCAGTCAGCATGTCGCTGGCACGCTTGATACTCGCCAGACGGAACTCGGTATCCTCATAATTCTCGAGGGTCGCTTCGAGCATTTTAAGGTTGTAACGTTTGAACAGATCGGCTTTTTCGCGCGCCTCGTAAGGATCCAGCCCGAGAATCTCCAGCGTTTCGCGCCCCACGCGCAGCGAACCTTCAAACAGTTCACGCTCCGGTGCTTCAACGCCGAGCTGGCGCAGCTGATACCAATGGTCAACGTCGCGCGCACGGGCAATGATTTTCAGGTTCGGGAAGTTTTCCTTCGCCAAACGCGTCAACTCAAGGTTAGCCTCAACGTTGTCGATGGCGTTAATCAGCACTTTTGCCTGCCCTGCTCCGGCAGATTCCAGCAGGTCAACGCGCGTCGCATCGCCGTAAAACACCTTGGTGCCGAACTTGCGCAGCGTTTCGATGTGATCCGGATCGTTATCCAAAACCACCGTGTGAACGTTGTTGGCCAACAGCAAACGACCCGCAATCTGCCCGAAACGACCAAAACCGGCGATGATAACGCTGGCGTGCTCGTCGTCGATAATATCCTGCGGACGATCGCTCTTCGGCGCGTTACGCTCAAGACGGCTGGCGAGCACCAGCAGCAGCGGCGTGACGGCCATCGACAGCGCAACCGCCAGCGTTAAGGCTTTCGCCCAATCGGCAGGCAACACGCCGGCAAGCTGCGCGGCGCTAAAGATAACGAAGGCAAATTCACTGCCCTGCCCCAGCAAGATGGCAAACATTCCGCGCTGGCGTTTCGGCACGTTGAGCCACGGCGCGACGATCCACAGCAGCGCGGCTTTCAACACCATAAAACCAAACAGCAGCACGGCAATCAGCGCCGGATGATTGATCAGCGTGCCAAAGTCGATAGACATGCCGACGCCGATAAAGAACAGGCCCAGCAGCAACCCTTTGAACGGCTGAATATCGCTTTCCAGCGCGTGGCGATATTCGGAGCTGGCGAGCATCACGCCGGCCAAAAATGCGCCCATCGCCATCGACAGTCCGGCCATTTCCAGCAGGATGCCAAAACCAAAGACCAGGAACAGCGCCACGGCGCTGAACACTTCGCGCATGCCGGAACGGGCCACAAAATGCAGCACCGGACGCGCCACGTAGCGACCCAGCAAAATCACCATCGCCAGCGCGCCAACCACTTTCGCCGCCGAAATCCCGAAGGCTAGCAAGGTGGTTGATTCGCCGGTGCTGGCGAGCAGCGGCACCATCGCCACCAGCGGAATCGCGGCGATATCCTGGAACAGCAACACGGCAAACGTACTGCGACCGATTGGCGTCGGCGTCAGGCTGCGTTCGCTCATCGCCTGCATGGCGATGGCGGTAGAAGAGAGCGCCAGCGTCAGGCCAATCAGCAGCGCGATTTTCCAGTCCAGCCCGAGCGCGGCGCAGAAAGCGCTCAGCACTAATCCACAGCCGACCATCTGAATGCTGCCGCCGCCAAATACCGAGGCGCGCAGCGTCCACAGGCGTTTAGGGTCCAGCTCGAGGCCGATGATAAACAGCATCAGCACCACGCCGATTTCGGCGAAAGTCAGAATCGATTCGGCGTCGGAAACCAGCTTGAGTCCCCACGGGCCGATAATGCAGCCCGCAATCAGGTAACCCAATACCGATCCCAGACCAAAACGTACCGCGATAGGCACAAACAGCGCGGCGGAGCCGAGATAAATCAGCCCCTCAATCATCATGCTGTGGTTATCCATTGGCTTTTTCTTCCCCTTCAACTTCCAGCACCGGCTGTGGCAACGGATGCGCCGCGCGCCAATCAATTAAACGCTGACGATATTCCTGTGCGCCCGACTTTAGCGTGACCTCATCGCAGGTAAAGGTATTGTGCAGCGCGAAATATGGCTGCCATTGCATGCCGCAATACAGCGCCGTGGCCTCGAGAGGCTGACCCAGCGCGGCGAAATCAGGGAAACGCCCCAGCTCGAAATGCGCTTCGTTGCCGCCGGTGGTGACGGCCCACATACAGCCTTTGTCTTTCAACGCGTCGCCGTCTTGACCATACGCCCAGCCGTGCTCGAGCACTTTGTCGATCCAGAGTTTGATCAACGGCGGCAGGCCGTACCATTGCATCGGATGCTGGAAAACAATCAGATCCGCCTCTTCGACCGCCGCTTGTTCAGCCTTGATATCAATGTTGAAGTCCGGGTAGAGATCGTATAACGATCGGATTTTAACGTCAGGGAGGTCGTTGATTTCCTCGAGGAGTCGCCGATTGGCATGAGAGTGCCGAGGATAAGGATGAGCATAGATAATCAGGATCATAAAACTTCCATTTGAAAGCGTATTTCGTTCAGCATACGCAACTTGCGCCAGAGGAAAAACCAAACAGTAATGTTAAAAATAAAAAACAAAAAAGAAAGGCGCAGCATGATGCCGCGCCTTTTACTGCTACTCAATCGCTTACAGGACTAATTTATCCAATTAGCCGGTAATTTTTGCATGCATTTCCTGTACGGAAGTGACCTGCTCGGTTGGGTCGGATGACAGAGCCGTCGTCGTCGCAAAACCGCCGTTCATCGTGGTGTCGTAGTGCACCTTGTATTGCAGGGCGCTGCGGCGAATCAGCTTGGAGTCTTCAATCGCCTGACGACCGGCCGTAGTGTTGACGATATACGCGTATTCACCGTTTTTGATACGGTCCTGAATATGCGGACGACCTTCATGCACCTTGTTAACCTGACGCACGTTGATGCCCGCTTCAGTCAGCACGGCTGCCGTGCCCTGAGTGGCATCCAGCTCGAAGCCGTGTTTTTGCAGCTTGGCGGCCAGTTCAACCACGCGAGTTTTGTCGCCATCACGCACGGACAAGAATGCGCGACCGGTTTTCTTCATTCCAGACAGGCTGCCCAGCTGCGCTTTGGCAAAAGCTTCGGCGAATGAACGACCTACACCCATCACCTCGCCGGTTGAGCGCATTTCAGGGCCGAGGATTGGGTCAACGCCCGGGAATTTGTTAAACGGCAGCACCACTTCTTTTACAGAGTAGTAAGGCGGAATAACTTCCTTGGTCACGCCCTGCTGAGCCAGCGTCTGGCCTGCCATCACGCGCGCGGCCACTTTCGCCAGCGGCACGCCGGTCGCCTTGGACACAAACGGCACGGTACGTGCGGCGCGTGGGTTGACTTCAATCAGGTAGACTTCATTGTCTTTAACCGCGAACTGCACGTTCATCAGACCACGAACAGAAAGTTCGAACGCCAGTTTTTCAACCTGCTGACGCATAACATCCTGAATTTCCTGGCTCAGCGTATAGGCTGGCAGTGAACACGCGGAGTCACCGGAGTGAACGCCCGCCTGCTCGATGTGCTCCATGATGCCGCCAATCAGCACGCGCTCGCCGTCGCAGATTGCGTCGACGTCAACTTCAACCGCGTCGTCGAGGAAACGGTCAAGCAGTACCGGCGCATCGTTGGAAACGCTCACCGCGTTCTGGAAGTAACGACGCAGGTCGATTTCGTCATAGACGATTTCCATTGCACGGCCGCCCAGCACGTAAGAAGGACGCACAACCAGCGGATAACCGATACCAACCGCTTTTTCTACCGCCTGCTCAATGGTCGCGACGGTGGCGTTGGCTGGCTGTTTCAGGCCCAGACGAACGACCGCCTGCTGGAAACGCTCGCGGTCTTCTGCGCGGTCGATAGCGTCAGGGCTGGTGCCGATAATCGGCACGCCGCAGGCTTCGAGTTCACGCGCCAGTTTCAGCGGAGTCTGGCCGCCGTACTGCACGATCACGCCTTTCGGCTGCTCGATACGCACGATTTCCAGCACGTCTTCCAGCGTGACAGACTCGAAGTACAGACGATCCGAGGTGTCGTAATCGGTAGAAACCGTTTCAGGGTTACAGTTAACCATGATGGTTTCGAAGCCGTCTTCGCGCAGCGCCAGTGAGGCGTGTACGCAGCAGTAGTCGAACTCAATCCCCTGGCCGATACGGTTTGGACCGCCGCCCAGCACCATGATTTTTGGCTTGTCATTGGTCGGGTTGGATTCGCACTCTTCTTCATAGGTGGAGTACATGTACGCGGTGTCGGTAGAGAATTCCGCCGCACAGGTATCAACACGCTTGTAAACCGGATGCAGATTCAGCTTGTGACGCAGCTTGCGCATTTCGCTTTCAGACACGCCGGCCAGCTTGGCCAGACGCAGGTCGGCAAAGCCTTTACGCTTCAGCACGCGCAGGAAATCGTAGTTCAGGACGTTGATGCCGCCTTTTGCCACTTCGCCTTCCAGCTTGACCAGCTCTTCAATCTGCACCAGGAACCAGCGGTCAACGTTGGTCAGGTTAAAGACGCCTTCAACGGACATGCCCGCACGGAATGCGTCGGCGATGTACCAGATACGGTCGGAGCCGGCGTCTTTCAGTTCGCGGCGGATTTTGGTCAACGCTTCAGGATCGTCGAGGCTAACCAGCGGGTCGAAGCCGCTTGCGCCCACTTCCAGACCGCGCAGCGCTTTCTGCATCGATTCCTGGAAAGTACGGCCAATCGCCATCACTTCGCCGACAGATTTCATCTGCGTGGTCAGACGGTCATTGGCACCGGCAAATTTCTCGAAGTTGAAACGAGGGATTTTAGTCACAACGTAGTCGATAGACGGTTCAAACGACGCTGGCGTTTTGCCACCGGTGATGTCGTTCATCAGCTCGTCGAGGGTGTAACCCACCGCCAGCTTGGCCGCGACTTTGGCAATCGGGAAACCGGTCGCTTTTGACGCCAGCGCAGAAGAACGCGACACGCGCGGGTTCATCTCGATAACGATCAGACGGCCATCTTTCGGGTTAACGGAGAACTGAACGTTGGAACCGCCCGTCTCTACGCCAATCTCACGCAGCACCGCCAACGAGGCGTTACGCATGATTTGATACTCTTTGTCGGTCAGCGTCTGGGCAGGTGCAACCGTGATGGAGTCACCGGTGTGAATGCCCATAGCGTCGAAGTTTTCGATAGAACAGACGATGATGCAGTTGTCGTTTTTATCACGCACCACTTCCATCTCGTACTCTTTCCAACCGATCAGCGACTCGTCAATCAGCAGCTCTTTGGTTGGCGAGAGGTCCAGACCGCGAGTACAGATCTCTTCGAACTCTTCGTGGTTGTAGGCGATACCGCCGCCCGTTCCGCCCATGGTAAAGGAAGGACGGATGATGCACGGGAAGCCGACGTCAGCCGCGATAGCCAGCGCTTCTTCCATATTGTGTGCGATACCGGAACGCGCGGTGCCCAAACCGATTTTCTTCATCGCGATGTCAAAACGACGGCGGTCTTCTGCCTTGTCGATGGCATCGGCGGTGGCGCCAATCATGGTCACGCCGAATTCGGCAAGCACGCCCTGACGCTCAAGCTCCAGCGCACAGTTCAGTGCAGTCTGGCCGCCCATGGTTGGCAGCACGGCGTCTGGACGCTCTTTTTCGATGATCTTGCGCACGACTTCCCAGTGGATCGGCTCGATGTAAGTCGCATCGGCCATTTCCGGGTCGGTCATGATAGTCGCCGGGTTGGAGTTCACCAGAATGACGCGATAACCTTCTTCGCGCAGCGCTTTACACGCCTGGGCACCCGAGTAGTCAAACTCACAGGCCTGTCCGATAACGATCGGACCTGCGCCCAGAATCAGAATGCTTTTTATGTCTGTACGTTTTGGCATTATCTGCTCCTGTTAATTATTTCGCGCTGTTACGGTAAGCTTCGATCAGTTCAATGAAGTGATCGAACAGAGGGGCTGCATCGTGCGGGCCTGGGCTGGCTTCAGGGTGACCCTGGAAGCAGAAGGCCGGCTTGGTGGTGTGATGCAAACCTTGCAACGTACCGTCGAACAGAGATTTGTGAGTCGTGCGTAACGTGGCGGGCAGCGTCGCTTCGTCTACCGCAAAACCGTGGTTCTGCGCGGTGATCATCACGGTATTGTTATCGAGATTTTTAACCGGATGGTTGCCGCCGTGGTGACCAAACTTCATCTTGGACGTTTTCGCCCCGCAGGCCAACGCCAGCAGCTGGTGACCCAGACAGATACCGAAAATCGGGATCTCGGTGGTCAGGAAGGTTTTAATCGCGTCAATCGCGTAATCGCACGGCTCAGGGTCGCCCGGGCCGTTGGACAGGAAAATGCCGTCCGGATTGAGCTTTAACACCTCTTCGGCAGAGGTTTTTGCCGGTACAACTGTCAGGCGACAACCGCGATCCACCAGCATGCGCAGGATATTACGCTTCACGCCGTAATCGTACGCCACCACGTGGAAAGGCAGTTCTTCCGCTTTTTTAGCTTCAGGCAGGTCGCCTTCCAGCGTCCAGCTGCCCTGTTGCCAGCTGTAAGATTCCTGCGTAGAGACTTCTTTCGCTAAATCCATCCCTTTCAGGCCCGGGAAAGCTTTGGCTTTCTCCAGCGCCAGCGCCGCGTCGACAGAGTCACCGGCAATAATACAGCCGTTCTGCGCGCCCTTTTCGTTCAGCAGGCGAGTCAGCTTACGCGTGTCGATATCTGCAATGCCGACAATGTTCAGGCGTTTCAGGTAATCAGACAGATTCTCTTCATTACGGTAGTTGCTGGCAATAAGAGGGAGATCGCGGATAACCAGGCCTTGGGCGTGTACTGCAGAGGATTCTTCATCAGCGGCGTTGGTGCCGACATTGCCGATATGAGGATAAGTAAGGGTGACTATCTGACGGGAATAGGAGGGATCAGTGAGGATTTCTTGATAACCGGTCATCGACGTATTGAAGACCACTTCCCCCACTGCCGTTCCTTCTGCCCCGATGGCACGACCGTGGAATTGGGTTCCGTCTTCCAGAACCAATAGCGCTGACTTTATCAAAGCATCCTCCAAGAATAATCAATCATTATATTTGCATATTAATTCAGATCCTGTGACCTAATCAATGCAAAAATTGCACTCAGAGCGGTTATTTTTTCTGGCTCAAAGCCAATTTTTGGCAAATTGCGCGCATTCTAATGATGAGCGCTGAATTTGTCTACCAAAAGCGCCATTATTTTACGGTTTTTTGCTGAACTCAACGAAATGAGCCATTAATAGCGATAAAAGGATAGGATAAGTGGGCATAGTAAACGTTTGCGAAGGGGATTGTCTGAAAAAATGCTTATTTCGTTAACTTTGCTTGAAGCAGAGGAAATTGACCGAACACAAAATAGCCAATACGGTAAAACCTAGCCACCAAACTGGGTAAAATAGCGCTTAAAACTAAAAACAGACGTAAAACCTCTATTTGATCGATAAAAGATAAATAAAAAGAAGGGCAATAAAATAATTGCCCTTTTATCAAAGCGTTATGATTAAAACAACCACATCACAGTTGTCGATAAATATTATAAATCTTCTAGGCCAAGCACGTCTTTCATATCAAAGAGGCCGTTTTTCTTGGCTGACACCCACTTTCCGGCACGAACCGCGCCATTGGCGAAGGTCATGCGGCTGGAAGCCTTGTGAGTAATCTCGACGCGCTCGCCGATATCTGCAAACATCGCGGTGTGTTCGCCCACAATATCGCCTGCGCGAATCGTGGCAAAACCAATGCTCATCGGGTCGCGTTCGCCAGTGTGGCCTTCGCGCGCGTAGACGGCGCAGTCTTTGAGGTCGCGACCTAACGCGCCCGCGATTGCTTCGCCCATCGCCAATGCCGTGCCGGATGGCGCATCGACTTTATGACGGTGGTGCGCTTCAACGATTTCAATGTCAGTGTAATCGCCCATGACTTTAGCGGCTTTTTCCAACAGCTTGAGCACGACATTCACGCCGACGCTAAAGTTGGCCGAGAAAACCACCGGAATTTGGGTCGCTGCCTGTTGAATGGCGGCTTTACCTGCATCATCGAAGCCTGTAGTGCCGATAATAATGCCTTTTGCATTATTGAGGCAGAAATCCAAATGTTCCAGCGTGCCTTCAGGGCGAGTGAAGTCGATCAGAATATCGAAATCATTGGCCACCGTTTGCAGGTCGTCGCTGACTTTAACGTTCAGCACGCCTACGCCGGCCAGTTCACCGGCGTCGGTGCCGACCAGTGAAGATCCTTTGCGCTCAAGTGCCGCGCCTAACACTACGCCATCGGCCTGCTGAACGGCCTGAATTAGCTGGCGGCCCATGCGCCCGCCGGAACCGGCAATCGCCATGCGGATATCAGCTTTGCTCATAATTTCTCTCTTTATTAATGTATGCTGCCGTGAAACAGAAGCAGGTTAACGAGCCTGCCCCATCGCGGCTAGTGAAATTGCCTCATAATTAGAAAATTATGATAGAGGCGCGCTAGCATCAGTAAAATCTATTTCGCTATGCCGCGATAATGTCGGACTTTACCCCGCTTCGACAAGACAAATCGTTGTAACCGCTCAATAAACACCCAATTTATAGCAAATGAATAATCATGCAGTGAAATGACTGATTATGCTTTCCCTTTCAAGATGTTTCTCCGCCTCTCAATCGGTGTCTGTTTTTAGCAATGTTATAAATAATTCATATTTCGTTATTGGATTTTGCCAAAAGGTTATGTTAATAAATAGCCAGCTAATTTTATCCCACTAAATTATTGCAAAGTGACTTATTATTCTGCTTTCTAATAATCACGTTCGGACAATCTCCTAGCTCGGCTATTTATATTAAAAATAACATTATAAACAGACGCTTAACGATACTGATCGCCATTAGAAGCGGCAGATTATGTTATGCGTTTATCACCTATTCACCCCTTCAAACAGGGAAATACGGATGCCAGCAAAGTATTGGCACCTGGAGATGTAATGAAATTTAAAATGAACAGGGTTTCACAACTGATCGCTGCTGGCGTATTGCTGGGCGGCGCGTCTTTCGCGGCACAGGCAGAAATTACGCTGCTGAAACAGGACCCTCAAGCTAACGATCCCTTAAGCCGTCTTGATTTCAAAGTCGGCGGCAGTATTCGTCCGCAGGTTATCAACACCATGGGCGGTTCGGATAAAGGCTCCTATAAAAACAATGGCTACGACGGCGGCACGCGTTTCCGTTTCACTGCCGATTATTTCCTGTTTGACGATATTCACTGGGTCGGTTATTACGAACTCGGCGTCAATATTCCGGCCGTATTCGACTGGGATCACCACTATTCGCCGGGCGCGAACAACACAACTCGTCGCCAGCTTTATACCGGTTTCAAAAGTGATACCTACGGCACCCTGACTTTCGGCCAGCAAAACAGCATTTACTATGATGTCGTCGGGATCAAAACCGATAACTGGAACGATGACATGCTGGCGCAGGCGCCGGGCAACGGGATTAACGGCGATTACGACGGCTCTTATCGTTCGCGCAAGATGCTGAAATACAAGTATGCCGCGGGTCCGGTTGACCTGTATGCCGCCTACCTGTTCTCCGACGATGACTATTACGTTGGCAGCACCGGCAACAATTTAGCCTACAAACGCAAAGGCGGCGGCTCGATTGGCGCCAACTGGCACATCGCCAAGGATCTGAGCTGGGGTGCGGCGTATAACGTCACTAGCGCCGAAATGAAGAACCGCGCGAAGAGCGATTCCAAAGACTACGACCAGCACATTCTGGGTACCGCGCTAACGTGGGCGCCGGGTCCGTGGAACTTCTCGGCTGGCGGCGGTTGGTATCACAACTTCCTGGCCACCAAATTGTCCGACGAGCAAAATTACTTTGCGGGTAACGCCTACGGTATTGAATACTATGCAAGTTACACGATTCCGGTGGATTCCTACGCCGTTAAAAGCGTTAAACCTTACGTGATGGGCGACCATCTGAAATACGTGAGCGGCCGCAACTATTCTCGTACTGACAACGGCTTAGGGGTCAACGTGAAGTTTGCCTACAACTTTAGCGTCAGCTACGAGCACATGTTTACCAACTCGACCGATAACATCGGCGACCTGAATCTGGTGCGTCTGACCTACGATTTCTAATCGTAAATTCGGTTATTTATTCTCGAGCCTGCCCGTTTGCGGCAGGCTTTTTTTGCTTTTAAAACCGCCCGTTTCTCCCGTTCCGTTCCCGCGCAGCTAAACTCATTTCGTTGAAATAATTTTTTACCTTGCCGGAGAATCCTTTATGCCCGCATTTTTTAGATCCGACCTCGTGCCGGTTACCGATTATCGCGCCACGTTAGGGGAAACGCCGGTTTGGTGCGCACGCACCCAGTCACTGTTATGGATGGATATCGACAACCAGCGCCTGCTGCGCTATTGGCCCGACAGCCAGATTTTTGAACATCGCGAGCTGCCTTCCGTCACCAGCGCCGCGCTGTTGACCGACGAACAGGACGTGTTTTTGCTGGTCGCCCAAGACGGCATTTTCCTTTACGAATTTTATGCCGAGACGCGCATTCCGCTGTGCGATTATCCGGGCGCGGCGGGCACTCGGCCCAATGAGGCAGCCATCGCGCCTGACGGTTCGCTGTGGTTTGGCAGCATGGATTTACAGGAAAAAGAGCGGATCGGTGCCTGGTATCGTTTCGAAAAAGGCGATGAAAACGCCCAGCTGATGATGGACAACGTCGGCACGCCGAACACGCTGGCGTGGTACGAGAATAAAGTGTGGTTCGCCGACAGCATGCAAAAACGCTTTTACTCGGGCAATGCGCGGCTGATTAATCCGCTCAAGCTCTCCTGTTTCTCCTCCGGCGATAAAACGCCCGACGGCTCTACGCTGAGCGAAGACGGCCTGCTGATTACCGCCTGTTTCGGCGATGCCTGCCTGCTGCGCCAGCAGATTAATCAGGGCGAATTACTGACGCTCGACACGCTTGATCTGCCGGTCACGCAGCCCAGCTGCTGCACCTTTGGCGGCGCGGAGATGAACCAGTTGTTTATTACCTCGGCGAGAAAGGGGCTCGAAAATCCGGGTGAAATCGAAGGCGCACTGCTGCACGTCGAGACCACGACGCGCGGCGCGGGGCAGCATCAGTTTAAACTTTAGCGGTTTAGGCTTTAGCGGTTTTAGAAATCTTTAGACGTTTTAGAAATAGATAGACGTTTTAGAAATAGAAAGAAGAAAGGCTCTGCTTCCAATGCGAAAGCAGAGCCTTTTTTTGATTATCAACGCGCTAAAAGCCGGGAATTAACCCACAGCCTTCACGTCAATACGCAGCTCTTTCGGGACTTCGAAGACGATATTTTCTTCGCGTCCGTCCATGTTAACCACGTCCAGACAGCCCAGCGTTTGCAGGCGACTAATCACCTCCTGCACCAGAATATCCGGCGCGGAAGCCCCCGCCGTGACACCCACGGAAAGCGCGCCTTTCACCCACTCTTCCTGAATGTCGTCAGCCGAGTCAATCAGGTAGGAAGGTTTACCCACGCGCTGTGCCAATTCGGCCAAACGGTTGGAGTTGGAGGAGTTTTTCGACCCGACCACCAGCACCACGTCGGCGTCATCAGACAGGTTACGCACGGCTTCCTGACGGTTGGTGGTGGCGTAGCAGATGTCATCTTTACGCGGCCCGACGATTTTCGGGAAGCGCGCACGCAGCGCGTCGATAACGTCTGAAGTGTCGTCGACCGACAGCGTCGTCTGGGTCATGAAGCACAGATTTTCAGGATCTTTCACTTCCAGCGTCAGCACGTCTTCGGGTGATTCCACCAGATACATGCCGCCGACAGGGTTGTTATATTGACCCATGGTGCCTTCAACTTCCGGATGTCCGGCGTGACCAATCAGAATCGCTTCGGTGCCTTTACGGCTGGCGCGTGCGACTTCCATATGTACTTTGGTCACCAGCGGACAGGTGGCATCAAACACGGTCAGATCACGGGATTTAGCTTCCGTTCTGACGGCTTGCGACACGCCGTGCGCCGAGAAAATCAGGATCGAGCCGTCGGGCACTTCGCTGATTTGTTCGATAAATACCGCGCCGCGCTGACGCAGGCTGTCTACCACGTAGCGGTTATGCACCACTTCATGACGGACATAAATCGGCGCGCCATACAGCTCGAGCGCGCGCTCAACGATGGTAATGGCGCGGTCAACACCGGCACAGAAACCGCGTGGATTAGCCAGCAGAACTTGCATCGGACGCCTCCAGTTCAGGATCAATTTTCAGGACTTCGATGTCGAAAGCAATGTCATGACCGGCCAGCGGATGGTTGAAGTCGACGGTTACAGAACCTTCGGTGACTTCGCGCACCACGCCCGGCATTTCGCTGCCATCGCGGGTCGTGAACAGCATGATTGTACCGACATCGGGCACGCCGGTTTCGATAAAATCACGCAGCGGGAAGAACTGAACCAAATCGGGACTTTTAGTCCCAAAGGCCGACTCCGGCGACAGCGTAAACGCCTTTTTGTCGCCGACGCGCAGACCCAGCAGCTGGTTTTCAAGCGCATCGGACAGGCTGCCGTCGCCCAGTCGGAACAGGGCGGGCTTGCCGTGGCTCAGCGTTGATTCCGCCGTGGAGCCATCTTCCAGCTTCAGGGTGAAATGCACCAATACCGCGCTGTCGTGTGTCACCTGCTCGGTCATTCTCTTATCCCTTACTTTTAGCCGTTTTGTCCGAGGAGGTCATAAAACCTTCCAGGACCACCAACACTGCGCCGACGCAGATAAAGCTGTCGGCCAGGTTGAAAATGGGGTAATGCCATTCATTCACGTAGAAATCGATAAAGTCGATAACAAAACCGTGCACCATGCGATCGAACAGGTTACCCAGCGCGCCGCCGATAATCATCGCAAAGGCGATGTTATTCAGCTTCTGGCTGCCCTTGCTGCGATACATCAGCACGGCCAGCACGACGACGATAACCAGCGCGATGGCGGCAAAGAACCAGCGCTGCCAGCCGCCTTTGTCCGCCAGAAAACTGAACGCCGCGCCCGGGTTGTGGGCGTAGGTCAGATTAAAGAACGGGATCAGCGGCATTGATTCGCCGAGTTGGAAATGATTCATCACCAACACTTTGCTGCCAAGGTCCAGAATCAGCACAACAACCGCCAGCCAAAGCCAGCGGAGTCCGGTAGAACAGATTGGTTTAGACATTATGCAAAATCACGCTCTTCGCCATCACCGGCGATGTTGGTGGCACAGCGTCCGCACACTTCCGGATGCGCAGCGTCGTGACCGACATCAGTGGTGTAATGCCAGCAACGCGGACACTTGTCGCCCTGCGCCTTTTCGAGACCGATTTTCAGGCCTTTCAGCAGCTCGCTGGCAACCGCGGCGTCGTCGGCTTCAGACAGCGGCGCAACTTTCGCACCAGAAGTCAGCAGCACGAAACGCAGTTCGTTGCCCAGGCTGTTAAGCTTGGCGGCCAGCGCGTCGTCGGCGTACAGCGTGACGGAAGCTTCGAGCGATCCGCCAAGACGTTTGTCGTTACGCGCCTGCTCGATAACCTTGTTCACTTCGCCACGGACTTTCAGCAGCTCGGCCCAGAACTCGTCATTCATCGGCTGGCTTTCTTCGAGTCCAAACAGGCCGTCATACCACTCTTCGGTGAAGACGAACTGCTCGCGTTTGCCCGGCAGGAAGCCCCAGATCTCGTCGGCAGTAAAGGACATGATCGGTGCCATCCAGCGTACCAGCGCTTCGGAAATGTAGTAAAGCGCGGTCTGGCAGCTGCGACGCGCGTTGCCATCGCTTTTCGCGGTGTACTGACGGTCTTTGATGATATCCAGATAGAAGGAGCCCATCTCGACCGAACAGAACTGCATCAGACGCTGCACCACGCCGAGGAAATCATAGCGCTCGTAGGCGGCAATGATCTCTTCCTGTGCGGCTTTCGCGCGACCCACGGCCCAGCGATCTAGCACTACCATCTCTTCCGGTTTCACGCTGTGCAGCGCCGGATCGAAACCGTTAAGGTTCGCCAGCAGGAAGCGCGCGGTGTTACGGATACGACGGTAAGAGTCGGCAGCACGTTTGAGGATTTCGTCCGACACGGCCATCTCGCCAGTATAGTCAGTTGACGCCACCCAGAGACGCAAAATGTCGCCGCCGAGCTTGTTCATGACTTCCTGCGGGCTCACAACGTTGCCGATCGATTTTGACATCTTGCGGCCGTTGCCATCGACGGTAAAGCCGTGAGTCAGCACCTGCTTGTAAGGCGCGCGGCCTTTCATCGCGGTTGCAATCATCAGCGATGACATAAACCAGCCGCGGTGCTGGTCGGAACCTTCCAGATACATGTCAGGTTCGTGACCGTTGAATTCAGGACGCACGTCAACCACGGAAGAGTGAGTTGAACCGGAGTCGAACCACACGTCCAGCGTGTCAGGCACTTTGACGTAATCGGCGGCGTCGGCACCCAGAATCTCTTCCGGGTTGAGATCCCACCACGCCTGAATGCCGTCAACTTCAACGCGCTTGGCGACTTCTTCCATCAGCTCGAGGCTGCGCGGGTGCAGCTGCTCGGTCTCTTTGTGGACGAACAGCGACATCGGCACGCCCCACGTGCGCTGACGGGAAATACACCAGTCAGGACGGTTGGCGACCATGTTTTCGATACGCGCCTGGCCCCACTCCGGGATCCACTGCACGCCTTTGATCTCGCCCAGAGATTTTGCACGCAGGCCTTTTTGATCCATGCTGACGAACCACTGTGGCGTCGCGCGGAAGATGATCGGCGACTTGTGACGCCAGCAGCACGGATAGCTGTGGGTGAATTTCTCGAAATGCACCAGCGCGCCGTGCTCACGCAGCAGCTCGACGATGATGTCGTTGGCTTTGAAGACAAATTTGCCGTCCAGCGCAGGATAAGTGCCCGGCAGGTAGCAGCCGTTTGGACCGACAGGGTTTGCCACTTCCAGACCGTATTTCTTGCCGATCTCGAAGTCATCGGGACCGTGGCCCGGCGCGGTGTGAACGGCACCCGTACCGGCATCCAGCGTGACGTGGTCGCCGAGAATGGCCGGAACGTCGAAGCCCATGAACGGGTGATTAAAGCGCAGCAGCTCGAGGTCGGCGCCTTTGCATTCGCCCAGCACGGTCCATTCGGTTACGCCGATGCGTTTCATCACGCTGGCAACCAGATCGGTGGCTAAAATCAGGCACTGGCCGTCGATTTGCACCAGCTGGTAAGCAAATTCGGCGTTCAATGCGACGGCACGGTTAGCCGGCATGGTCCACGGGGTGGTGGTCCAGATAACCAGTGAAATCGGGCCGTTAAATGCCGTGGCGCCAAACTTGGCGGCAACTGCTTCGGCATCGACGGCGTTAAATGCGACGTCGATGGCAGGCGACACTTTGTCGTAATATTCAACTTCGGCTTCGGCCAGAGAGGAGCCGCAGTCGGTACACCAATGCACCGGCTTGGCGCCTTTGTGCAGGTGACCGTTACCGATGATTTTGCCCAGCGCACGGATGATGTTGGCTTCGGTTTTGAAGTCCATGGTCAGGTACGGGTGATCCCAGTCGCCCAGCACGCCCAGACGAATGAAGTCAGCTTTCTGGCCTTCAACCTGCTCGGCCGCGTATTTACGGCAGGCGGCGCGGAATTCGGCGGCGGTCACTTTCTCGCCCGGCTTGCCGATCAGCTGTTCAACTTTCAGCTCGATAGGCAGACCGTGGCAGTCCCAGCCTGGTACATAAGGCGAGTCGTATCCGGCCATCCCTTTCGACTTGACGATAATGTCTTTGAGAATCTTGTTTACCGAGTGACCAATATGAATGCTGCCGTTCGCATACGGAGGGCCGTCATGCAAAATAAAGGATTTTTTGCCCTTTTTGGCGGCGCGGATAATCCCGTACAGATCCTGCTTGTACCAGTTATCCAGCATGGCAGGTTCACGCTTGGCTAAATCGCCGCGCATCGGGAACCCTGTTTCCGGCAAGTTCAGGGTATTCTTAAAGTCACTCATAAGATTCTCGGTTCCGTTTTTCGGCTAGAAGCCGGGCTACTTGGGTATTGCGCTAGGTGTTAGCTTAAAAGCTAGGGTTTAGCTCAAAAAAGGTTTCAGCCCAAAAAATTCGCGGGCTGTTTGCTCGTCGTTGGCAATCTGCTGCTTCAACGCATCGAGCGAGGTAAAACGTTGTTCGTCGCGAATCTTCGCGCGCAGCACCACGTCAATGTGGCGCCCGTATAAATCTAATGTGGTGTCAAACAGGTGAACTTCCAACTGTTTACGGACACCGTTGACCGTAGGTCGTGTGCCAATGTTCGCAACGCCCGGGATTGGATTCGGACCCAAACCCGCGACTTCAACCGCATAGACCCCTTTCACAGGGCTGACGAGGCGCTTGAGCGGCACGTTGGCGGTCGGAAAACCGATCGTACGGCCTAGTTTGTCGCCGTGAACCACCCTTCCCGAAATGGTGTAAGGATGACCCAAAAGCGTTTCGGCCAGCGCCAGATCGTTGTCGCGCAGCGCATCGCGAATGGCGGTGCTGCTGATGCGATGGCCGCCTTCGCGGAAAGTCTGGGTACTGACGATATTAAAACCGTACTCCACGCCGGCCTGAAGCAGCAGCGTAAAATCACCGAGACGCGCCGCACCAAAGCGGAAATCGTCGCCGACGGTCAGAAACTTTACACCCAGCTTTTCGACTAGCAGCTGCGTGACAAACGCCTGCGCGCTGTTGGCGGCAAAACGTGCATCAAACTTTACACACAGGAGATAGTCAATGCCGCACTCGGCCAGATATTTCGCCTTCTCACGCAGATTGGTCAAGCGTGCGGGGGCATTTTCGGCCGAAAAAAGCTCAAGAGGCTGAGGTTCGAAAACCATCACCATCGTGGGCAAACCTAAACGACGACCTTCCAGTTTCAGCTGTTCGATCAACGCCTGATGACCCCGGTGTACCCCGTCAAAATTACCAATAGTGAGGACGCACCCGTGGTGACGTGCCCGAATATTGTGTATCCCGCGAATTAGCTCCATAACAGGCTCAAATCCATAGCTGGCTCAAAACTGAGGAAATCGGCGGATTATACCTTGTACAGCCCATAAGGTTAACCAGCGATTCATGGGATCGCAGGAATCTCTCATCGATACCGTAGTTTTTTTGGTATCAGGGCGACTTGGCCGTAGATTATCTCTATACTCGGCGCTGAAAAACAGTGAGGCTTCATCGAAACCCCGTTTTCGCCAATCCTTTCTGTTTTCTCAAAAAATCTCGGCTTTAACAATCTCTGTTGGAAGAATAATCACTTCTTAACTGAATTTTATTGCGATGGACTGTATTCCGAGGCGGGAAGCTGTTAAAATCCTGCGCCATCACAACGTAACAAGCGTCGCATAAAGTTCGGATGAAGTTCGAGCAAAGAAACGGCGCTTATTTGCACAAATCCGTTGACAAAAGAAGTCCGAAAAGGCATATTCCTCGGCCTTCGAATTGTCCTCAATAGAAAAATATTTGGGAGTTGGACCTTGGCTAACATCAAATCAGCTAAGAAACGCGCCGTACAATCTGAAAAACGCCGTCAGCATAACGCTAGCCGTCGTTCAATGATGCGTACCTTTATCAAAAAGGTACACACGGCTATTGCAGCTGGTGACAAAGAAGCTGCACAAAATGCATTCAACGCAATGCAACCAATTGTGGACCGTCAGTCTTGTAAAGGCCTGATCCACAAGAACAAAGCTGCGCGTCATAAGTCAAACTTGACTGCGCAAATCAACGCAATGCAATAATCGCATTTTGTTGAGAGCTTGATAAAAAAACCGGCATCTGCCGGTTTTTTTATTTTCTATCGATAATAACTGTTCACTACACGTCAATAACTTCTCACTACCCTTCTACTCTTTTCGCCCTTCGCTTTGCGGGCAAAACGCGTCCAAGCAGCAGATAACCTATCACCGCAGACAGCACCGATCCCAGCAAAATACCGATTTTGGCATAGACCATCATCGAGGCATCCGCGTTTCCAAACGCCAGCGACGCCAAAAATATCGACATCGTAAAACCAATTCCGCATAAAACCGACACCGCCGCAATCTGCTTGAAGTTAACGCCTTCCGGCAATTGGGTGATTTTCAGCTTCATCGATCCCCAGCAGAACAGCATGATGCCTATCGGCTTGCCGAACAGTAAACCGGCCGCGATACCCATCGGCAGCAGTGAAAACAGCCCTTCGCTTGAAACGCCCTGTAGCGACACGCCCGCGTTGGCGAAGGCGAACAGGGGCAGAATCAGCCAGGCAACCCACGGATGAATCCCGTGCTCTACGCGGCGCGCAGGCGAATTATCTTTGGTGCGCAGCGGGATCAGGAAACCTAAAATAACGCCCGCCAGCGTGGCGTGAATGCCCGATTGCAAAATACACACCCACAGGAAGATACCGAGCACCACGTATGGCGTGAGCTTGGTGACGCCGCGCCAGTTGAGGTAGCCGAGCGCCAGAATCGACAGGCCGGCCAGCACCAGCGCGGTAATCGACGCGTCGTGGCTGAAGAACACGGCAATAATGACGATAGCGCCGAGGTCGTCGATAATCGCCAGCGCCAGCAGAAACACTTTCAGGCTGGTCGGCACGCGGGAACCTAGCAACGCCATGACGCCGAGCGCGAAGGCAATGTCGGTCGCCGCCGGAATCGCCCAGCCCTGTCGCGCGACCTCATCGCCGCCGTTGAAGGCTAAATAGATAAGCGCGGGTGCAATCATGCCACCCAACGCCGCGATAGCTGGAAACAGCGCCTGTTCGCGGCTCGACAGTGCGCCTTCGAGCAGCTCGCGCTTAACCTCAAGCCCGACGATCAGAAAGAAGATCGCCATTAACCCGTCGTTAATCCATAGCAGAAGAGGTTTATCGAGGCCGTGCTGGCCAATGCCAAAGGAGACGGGGGTGTTGAGGAATTCGAGATACAGGCCGTTTAACGAGGTGTTGGCCATGATCAGCGCAACGATGGCCGCTGCAATCAGTACGATCCCGCCCGACGCTTCCATACGCAGGAACTGGCGAATCAAGTTGGTCACTTTTTGACACTCCTTTTACAGACAAGGTCCGCGAATAAATTTCGCGCGGAATGAGTGCTGAAGTGTACTGATATTGCCTGCAAATAAAAATCCCCGACTTTGCAGCCAGGGATTTTGTGGTACCAAAAAACGCCTAAACGTCGATGTTCACATTCAAACGCCGATAACCTGAAGCTCGCCTTTATAAAGCTCGCCCTTGTGAAACCTAGCGCGTCAGATCGTCAAAGAACTTTTTCACGCCGTCGAGGAAGCTTTTGGAACGCGGGCTGTTTTTCTCGCCCGATGCGCCGCCAAAACTCTCTTCGAGGTCACGCAGCAGCTGCTTTTGCTTCTCGCTCAGGCTAACCGGTGTTTCTACCACGACGCGACACATCAGGTCGCCCTGTGCGCCACCGCGAACGGATTTCACACCGCGCCCGCGCATGCGGAACATCTTGCCGGTCTGCGTTTCGGCAGGAATTTTCAGATTCACGCGGCCATCGAGCGTTGGGACTTCAATCTCGCCGCCCAGCGCAGCCATCGCAAAGTTGATCGGCACTTCACAGTACAGGTTGTTGCCTTCGCGCTCGAAAATCTTGTGCGCTTTGACTTGAACCTGAACGTACAAATCGCCTGCCGGTGCGCCCTGCTCGCCCGCTTCGCCTTCGCCTTCAAGACGGATACGGTCGCCGGTATCAACGCCCGCCGGGATTTTCACCGACAGCGTTTTAGCGCGCTCTACGCGGCCATGACCGTGACACTTGGAGCACGGATCTTTAATGATGCTGCCGCGACCGTGACAGGTCGGACACGCCTGCTGCACGGTGAAGAAGCCCTGACGCATCTGCACCTGGCCCTGACCGTGACAGGTCGAACAGGTCACCGGCTTGCTGCCCGCTTTCGCGCCGCTGCCGTGGCAAAGGTCACACTCTTCCAGCGTAGGAATACGAATTTCTTTGGTTACGCCACGCACTGCCTCTTCGAGAGTCAGGTCCATGTTGTAGCGCAGGTCTGCGCCACGGCTGGCACGTTGACGACGGCCACCACCAAAGATATCGCCAAAGACGTCACCAAAGATGTCGCTGAAATCTGCTCCGCCGCCACCGCCGCCGTAACCACCACCGCCACCCATGCCGCCTTGTTCAAAGGCTGCGTGACCGTATTGATCGTACGCCGCGCGTTTTTGCGCATCGGTCAGAATTTCGTAGGCTTCTTTAATTTCTTTAAATTTGCTTTCGGACTCTTTATCGCCCTGATTGCGGTCAGGGTGATGTTTCATCGCCAGGCGCTTATAAGCCTTTTTGATTTCGCGCTCGTCCGCTGTTTTGGAGACGCCCAAAATCTCATAGTAATCTTGCTTCGCCATGCTTTTGCTACCCTCAATATGCGCACGGGCGCAGAGTAAACTCAACGCCCGTACTGGTTACCAACAGCTTCTGAAAATGCTCGGAAGCTGTTGATTACTGTGCCTCAAGGGCATTATTTTTTGTCTTTAACTTCTTCGAACTCAGCGTCAACAACGTCGTCATCTTTCTGAGCCGTTGCGTCGGCGCCTTCAGCACCTGCTTGCTGCTGCTGAGCCAGTTCCATCAGTTTGCCGGAAACCTGCACCAGCGCCTGAGTTTTGGCTTCGATATCAGCTTTATCTTCGCCTTTCGCAGCAACTTCCAGCGCTTTCAGCGCGTCTTCGATAGCGGTTTTGTCTTCAGCTGGCAGTTTGTCACCGGCTTCTTCCAATTGCTTACGCGTACCGTGGATCAGGTGATCCGCCTGGTTGCGAGTCTGGACCAGCTCTTCGAACTTACGGTCGGACTCGGCGTTAGCTTCCGCGTCGTTAACCATTTTCTGGATCTCTTCTTCGCTCAGACCAGAAGATGCCTTGATGGTGATCTTCTGCTCGCGGCCGGTGTTCTTGTCTTTTGCAGAGACGTGCAGGATACCGTCGGCGTCCAGATCGAAAGTAACTTCGATTTGAGCCATACCGCGTGGCGCTGCCTGAATACCGTCCAGATTGAACTGACCCAGAGATTTGTTATCGGCACAACGTTTACGCTCACCCTGCACCACGTGGATGGTTACCGCAGACTGGTTGTCTTCAGCGGTAGAGAACACCTGGCTGTGCTTGGTTGGGATAGTGGTGTTCTTGGTGATCAGCGGAGTCATCACGCCGCCCATGGTTTCGATACCCAGGGAGAGTGGAGTCACGTCGAGCAACAGAACGTCTTTTACTTCACCAGACAGCACGCCGCCCTGAACCGCAGCACCGATAGCAACCGCTTCGTCCGGGTTAACGTCTTTGCGTGGCTCTTTACCGAAGAAGTCAGCGACTTTCTTCTGAACCATAGGCATACGAGTCTGACCACCCACCAGGATAACGTCCTGGATGTCGGAAACAGACAGGCCTGCATCTTTCAGTGCAACTTTCAGAGGCTCGATAGAACGGGCAACCAGGTCTTCAACCAGAGATTCCAGTTTTGCACGGGTTACTTTGATGTTCATGTGTTTCGGGCCGCTGCCATCAGCAGTAATGTATGGCAGGTTCACGTCGGTCTGCTGTGCAGAAGAAAGCTCGATTTTCGCCTTCTCTGCCGCTTCTTTCAGACGCTGCATTGCCAGAGGATCGTTACGCAGATCCATGCCCTGATCTTTCTTGAACTCTTCTACGAGGTAGTTGATCAGACGGCTGTCGAAGTCTTCACCACCGAGGTGGGTGTCACCGTTGGTAGACAGAACTTCAAAGGTTTTCTCGCCATCAACTTCGTCGATTTCGATGATTGAGATATCGAAAGTACCGCCGCCAAGGTCGTATACCGCGATGGTGCGGTTGCCGACTTCGCGATCAAGGCCGTAAGCCAGTGCCGCTGCGGTTGGTTCGTTGATGATACGTTTAACTTCCAGACCTGCGATACGGCCAGCATCTTTGGTTGCCTGACGCTGTGCATCGTTGAAGTATGCAGGAACGGTGATAACCGCTGCAGTCACTGGCTCGCCCAGATAATCTTCAGCCGTTTTCTTCATTTTCTTCAACACTTCGGCAGAGATCTGCGGAGGTGCGATTTTCTGGCCTTTCACGTCGATCCAGGCGTCACCGTTTTCAGCACCAACGATGCTGTAAGGCATGATGCCTTTGTCACGCTGAACTTCTTCGTCCTGGAAACGACGACCGATCAGACGCTTGATTGCAAACAGGGTGTTTTGCGGGTTAGTGACAGCCTGACGCTTAGCAGGTTGGCCAACCAGGATTTCACCATCCTGCGCATAAGCAATAATTGAAGGTGTGGTACGGTCCCCTTCGGCGTTTTCAAGCACACGTGCAGTAGTGCCATCCATGATCGCTACACAAGAGTTGGTGGTACCGAGGTCGATCCCAATAATTCTACCCATCTAAAACGTCTCCACTAAAATTCATTATTCGTTGAGGTTGTTACCTATATGCGGACGGTTTTTTTGATTTCAACTGTCCGATATTGTTTTCGATCTTGTTCAAGACCGGCGCAACAACTGCGGTTGAGAATAAGATGGGGCCAAGTCGCTCAGCATCAAGGGCAATAACAAAAAAAATTTCATCTAATTGTGCTTTAGGATCAATATTTGCTCGCTTGCCCCTCTTTATGATGCCTGTCCCTCAGGTTACGACAGAAAAAGCCCCGCTTTTTTGCCCTGAAAGCTCGTTCGCTCCCCTACTTTTATTGATTCGGGGCGACATTATTTTTAGCCATGATTTTTTTCAGGACATTTATGCCTTGTAGCAAACTCGCCAACCCCGGACCTTTAGGTCTGATGGGATTTGGTATGACCACTGTTCTTCTTAATCTGCACAACGCCGGATTTTTCCCGCTGACCGCTGTCATCCTCAGTATGGGGATCTTTTTCGGCGGTTTGGCGCAAATTCTGGCTGGCCTGCTGGAGTATAAAAAGGGCAACACCTTCGGAATGACCGCGTTTATCAGCTATGGCGCGTTCTGGCTCAGCCTGATTGGTATTTTACTGCTGCCAAAAATGGGGCTGGGCGCGGCCTGCGACGGCAAACAGCTCGGCGTCTATCTGGCGCTGTGGGGTGTTTTTACTCTGTTTATGTTTGTCGCGTCGCTCAGACACAATGTCATGCTGCGGGTGGTGTTTGCCACGCTGACGCTGCTTTTTGCCTTGCTGGCGATAGGAAATTTCACTGCTAACGTCGCGTTAATACGCGTGGCTGGCATTGAAGGGGTTTTCTGCGGAGCCTGCGCGATTTATCTGGCGATGGCCGAACTGATTAATGAACAGTATGAACGCCAGATACTGCCGATTGGCTGATTTTCGGCTTAATGTTTAGTAAGTTAAGGTTAGATAGAAAAAAGGGCGGTGAACCTGAATCGTTCGCCGCCCTTCTCTCTTCTTCTATTACATTACTTTTCTCTTACTGTATTCAAAAGTATTAAACTTCCGGCACAGAACCGCTCAGGCGATTTTGATCTTTGGCGACGTGATTGATATCGCGATTAAGATACACGCCGAGCGCCAAACCGATCGCCGCCAGCGCCAGCACGTAATAGGCGGGTGCCATCGGCGTTACGCGCATCATCAGCGTGACAAAAATCGGCGTCATGCCGCCGAAAATGGCGTAAGAGAGATTATAAGAGAAGGAAAGGCCCGTAAAACGCACCTCCGCCGGGAAAGCGCGCACCATCACAAAAGGCACCGCGCCGACAATGCCGATACTGAAACCGGCCAGCGTATACAAAGGCTTAAGCAGCGAACTGTCCTGCGCCACTAAATGATAGAACGCCCACGTGCAGAGGCCGAAGAACAGACTGCCGGCGATAAACGTCTTGCTGGCACCAAATTTATCTGCCGCCCAGCCGGCAATCACACAGCCGAACAGCAGCGCGATAGTCGCCATGCTATTGGCCTGTAACGCCTGCGCCGCGGGAATACCCCACTGCTTTTGCAGAAACGTTGGCGTCATCAAAATCACCACTACGATGCAGGCCGACAGCAGCCAGGTCATCAGCATCGACACCACAATCTCTTTCTTGTGATCGCGGATCACTGATTTCAACGGCAGCTCTTCTGCCAGCACTTTATTGGCTTTCATCTCGGCGAAAACAGGCGTTTCATGCAGCCAGCGACGCAGATAAAGCGCGATCAGGCCGAAAATCCCACCGATAAAGAACGGGATACGCCAGCCGCCCGCAATAATGGAAGACGCGGGCATCAGCGTCGTCATTAAGGTCGCGACTAACGAACCGAGCAGAATACCGGCCGTCAGCCCGGAGGTTAAGGTGCCACAGGCAAAGCCGATACGTTTTTGCGGCACGTGCTCCGCGACAAACACCCAGGCGCCGGGCACTTCGCCGCCGATCGCCGCGCCCTGCAACAGGCGCATCAGCAGTAATAGTAGAGGCGCAGCAATGCCGATAGCGGCGTAGGTTGGCAGCAGGCCAATCGCTAGCGTCGGCAGCGCCATCAGCAGAATACTCAGGCTAAACATCCGCTTACGCCCGACTTTATCGCCAAAGTGCGCCATCACGATGCCGCCCAGCGGACGCGCCAGATAACCCGCCGCAAAAATGCCGAAGGTCTGTACCTGTCGTAACCAGTCAGGCATCGACGACGGGAAAAACAGATCGCCAATCACCGCCGCAAAGAAGACGAAGATAATAAAGTCGTAGAATTCGAGCGCGCCGCCCAGAGCCGCGAGGGAGAGAGTTTTGTAGTCCTGCCGATTCAGTCGGCGATTATTGTCGTGTTGCATAAGCTACCTGAAGCACCGTGTAGGGGAAAAAATTGCCGCCATCTTGTAAAGTTATGATTACTATAAGCGGCAAATAATTTTCACACCACAGAGACTGAATCTAATCGCAGAAAAAGCCTAACTTCAGTTTTTTATCTCGCGGATTGCACTCTTTGGACGAAAAGCTGCTACCACGGAGGATTCTGTTTCGATGTAAGGCCCATCGAGCAGCTGTATACAGTAAGGTACACTGGCAAATATTCCTGACACTATCACCTTGCCGTCGGCATCTTTCAGCCCTTCCAGCGTTTCTTGAATCGATTTCGGCTGGCCCGGCAGATTAAGGATCAGCGCCTGCTTGCGAATAACACCGACCTGACGCGACAAAATTGCGGTCGGCACAAAATGCAGGCTTATCTGACGCATTTGCTCGCCAAAGCCCGGCATCAGCCTGTCGGCGACGGCCATCGTGGCATCGGGCGTCACGTCACGGCGCGCCGGGCCCGTTCCCCCCGTCGTCAACACGAGGTGACAACCGGCTTCATCCACCAGCTCGCAAATTGCCTGTTCAATCAGCGGCTGTTCGTCAGGAATAAGGCGTTTCTCGAGGCTGAAAGGGGTGATTAATGCCTGTTGCAGCCACGCTTCCAGCGCCGGAATGCCTTTATCCTGATAGACACCGCTCGACGCGCGATCGGAAACCGACACCAGACCAATGCGTAATTTATCCATTTCACTCCTCCAAATGACTCAACAAATGCTGTAAAAAAAAGGCGGCCTAAGCCACCTTTTCATTTTATTTATCGCTTAGCGAAAATTACAGCAGGTCAGCGATCATCTTCTCAAGTTTGCCCTGGTCTACGGCAAACTTGCGGATACCGTCGGCCAGCTTGTCGATAGCCATTGGATCCTGGTTGTGATCCCAGTAGAACTGCGATTCGGTCAGCGGCTCTGGACGTGGTTTCACTTCACCGGAGTAAGAAAGCTTGCGCTCAACGGTGCCTTCAGTTTCTTTCAATTCTTTCAGCAGCGCAGGTCCGATGGTCAGACGGTCACAACCGGCCAGCTCAATGATTTCATCGGTGTTACGGAAGCTTGCGCCCATAACAACGGTTTCATAGCCGTGCTGTTTGTAGTATTCGTAGATCTCGGTAACGGAAACAACGCCCGGATCTTCGTTTGGTGCGAACTCTTTCTTGTCGCCATTGGTTTTGTACCAGTCGAGGATACGGCCAACGAACGGGGAGATCAGGTAAGCACCGGCTTCTGCACAGGCACGCGCCTGAGCGAAGGAGAACAGCAGCGTCAGGTTACAGTTGATGCCTTCTTTTTCCAGCTGCTCGGCGGCACGGATGCCCTGCCAGGTTGAAGCCAGTTTAATCAGGATACGGTCGTTGCTGATGCCGTGATCGTTGTAAAGCTTGATAAAACGATGCGCCTTGGCGATGCTCGCTTCGGTGTCGTAAGAGAGACGCGCGTCGACTTCGGTAGAAATACGGCCTGGAACCAGTTTCAAAATTTCGAGGCCGATATTTACTGCAAGCTTATCAGCGGCATCGGTGATCTGCTGCTCGCGATCGCTGCTCTGGTCTTTTGCCCAGGCAATAGCTTCGTCGATCAGTTTACGGTATTCAGGGATCTGTGCAGCGTTAAGGATCAGTGAAGGGTTAGTGGTAGCATCCTGAGGCTGATACAGCTTTATTGCCGCGATATCACCGGTGTCTGCAACGACTTTGGTCAGTTCGCGTAGAGAAGTAAGTTTATCGGTCATTGTGGCATATCTCATCGTTTGATAATTATCGTTGAGGCATTTTCATGCCTTGCCTTCTCTTGATGATAACATGCGAAATGACATGCGCAAGGCAGATATGGCGGTGAAAATTTTGCACATTAAAAGTTGATTATTCGTGCAATAAATGAGTAATAAGTAGGCGATAGATAGGGATTAGTCAGGTAATTATTAAGGAATAGGGAATTTAATGACCAGTTTACTGAACTTTCTCGACGATATTTTATGGCAATCGATACTGATCTACTTTCTGCTCGGATTCGGCCTTTTCCTCACGTTGCGCACCCGCTTTGTGCAGTTTCGGCGCTGGCGCGACATGTTTCTCCCCTTCAAACGCGACCCCGCCGCCGATAAGCGCGGCATCTCCGACTGGCAGGCGCTGGCGGTTACGCTTTCGGGCCGGATTGGCGTCGGCAGTTTAGTGGGCGTGGCGATGTCGCTGGCCGCGGGCGGTCCCGGCGCCATCTTCTGGATGTGGGTGATTAGCCTGCTCGGCATGCCTCTGACGCTGGTGGAAAACACCTTGGCGCAACTGTTTAAAACGGTCGACCAACGGCAGCAATTTCGTGGCGGACCGGCTGAATACATGACGCGCGGCCTCGGCATGCGCTGGATGGGCGTGCTTTTTTCCGTCTTGATGATGGTGACCGTCAGCGTGATTTTTAACGCCCTGCAAGCCAAAGCGGTGATCCACGCCCTCTCCAGCGCCTTCAATTTTAATCCGTGGTATACGGCGATTACGCTCGGCATCGTGTTTACGCTGACGCTGTTTGGCGGCCTGCGAGCGATCAGCAAAGTGTCGGTCTGGCTCGCTCCGCTGATGAGCATCGGATATTTGCTGCTGGCCTGCTGGATTATGGCCGAAAATATCGAACGACTGCCGAGCGTGTTTCTGCTGATTTTCCGCAGCGCGTTTGGCCTCCAGGAATTTGCCGCCGGCGCGCTGGGCTACGGCGTAACGCTTGCCCTGACGCAGGGCGTCCAGCAGGGGCTGTTTTCAAATGAGGCGGGTTCCGGCTCTACGCCGCACATTGCCGCCCTCGCCGCCGCCAAGCATCCGGCCAGTCAGGGTTTCGTGCAGATGTTGGGGATTTTGGTCGACACTTTTGTCGTCTCGAGCGCCACCGCGATGATCATTCTCTCTTCCGGTTTGCTCAGCGCGCCTACCGATCGCATTAGCGGCATCGGCCTGTTGGCGCGGGCGGTAAACGCCAGCGTCGGCGTGGTGGGTCCGCAGCTGCTGGCGCTGTTTGTGCTGGTGTTCGGCTTCACCACCATGATAGCCAACTATCTGTATTGCGAGAATAATCTGCTGTTTTTACAGCGCGGAAAAACCGGCTCGATTTATCTGCTGCGCGTAATGATGCTGGTGATGTTGCTGGCGGGATGTCTGATAGGCACGCCGCTGCTGGTGCAGACGGCGAGTATTTCGCTGGCGCTGATCACCATGATTAACCTCACCGCGCTGACGCTGCTTTCCGGTTTGGCGCTTAAAGTAGTGAAAGACTATGAGCGTCAACGGCTGATGGGTCGCCTTCCCGTGTTTAATCCCGATAATTTTCCAGAACTTAAAGGCCAGTTGCAAGATGGCGTGTGGAAATAAAGGCCACGCCTATTGGTTTGATTTTTCTAAAACCGGCGATTTTTTGGTAAACTGCGTTTTCTAAAGTAGGGTCTGCCAACCTACTGCTCACACTAACCGGATGCCCTTATGCTGACTATTATTTCTCCAGCCAAAACGCTTGATTTCGAGAGTGAGCTCGCGACCCGACGCTTTACGCAGCCCGAGCTGCTGGACAAGTCTAGCCAGCTGATTTCTATCGCGAAAAAGCTCTCGCCCGCCGAGATTTCGAGCCTGATGGGCATTAGCGATAAACTGGCGCATCTCAACGCCGAGCGTTTTAACAGCTGGCAGCCCGACTTTACGCCGGACAACGCGCGTCAGGCGATTCTGGCATTCAAAGGCGACGTTTATACCGGTTTGCAGGCGGAAACGTTCAGCGAAAAAGATTTCGATTTTGCCCAGCAACACCTGCGCATGCTCTCCGGACTTTACGGCCTGCTGCGCCCGCTGGACTTGATGCAGGCTTATCGCCTTGAGATGGGTATTCGCCTGAACAATCCTGAAGGTAGTAATCTCTATCATTTCTGGGGCGATTTACTGACTGAAAAACTGAACGCCGAGTTGAAGAAACAGGGCGATAACCTGCTGGTTAACCTCGCTTCTGACGAATATTTCAAGGCGATAAAGCCGTCGAAACTGGAAGCTGAAATCATCAAGCCTGTGTTCCTCGACGAGAAAAACGGCACGTTTAAAGTGATCAGTTTCTATGCCAAAAAGGCGCGTGGATTAATGAGCCGCTTTATTATTCAGGAGCGGCTCACCCAGCGTAAGCAGCTGCAAGAGTTTGAATTAGAAGGATATCGGTTTGATGAATCGCGCTCTGTCGGCAACGAACTGGTATTTACGCGGCCAGAAAGCCAGTAAATTCTTCTTATTTCGACGCCCTTAAGCATCGCGGCTTAAAGCATGAAGTTATAAAGCATGAAGTTATAAAGCAGGACGTTATAAATCATTGCCGCATAAAAAAAGGCCATCTTTCGATGGCCTTTTGCGTTTCAGGAAGCGGCTTTCAGAAGGTGATTATTCTGGCAGCGCCATCAAGAATTTACGCATCTCGCTGAAATCAGCAGGTAAATCGTGAGACAGCAGCGGCAGCTCGGCACGATCGGCCAACGCTTTCGGCAGCGGTAACGCCTGACCCAAAATCGCCTCGACGCTCTCCTTGAATTTCGCCGGATGCGCGGTGCCGATAAACAGGCCATATTCGCCGTCTTGCAGCTGGTCGCGCAGCGCACGGTAGGCAATCGCCGCGTGCGGTTCGGAGATGTAGCCTTTTTCGGCCAGCTCGCGCATCGTCTCTTCCGTAGTCTGATCGCTCACCGCAGCGTAACCCAAATCTTTAAGCTGCCAGATTTTGCGGCGATACAGCTCTTCGACGCGCGGCCAGTTGTTTGGCTGGGAAACGTCCATCGCGTTGGACAACGTCGCCACGGTTTTATTTGGCGTCCACTCGCCGTTGCCCAGGAAACGCGGCACGGTGTCGTTGGCGTTGGTCGCGGCGATGAAACGTTTGATCGGCAGACCCAGCGCTTTCGCCAGTAATCCCGCCGTTAAATCACCAAAGTTGCCGCTCGGCACGGACACCACCAGCTGATTACGCGCTTCCTGTGGCAGTTGCGCCACGGCTTCGAAGTAATAGCAGATTTGCGCCAGCAAGCGGCTGATATTAATCGAGTTTGCAGAGTTCAGATGCAGCGTGGTTTTCAGCTCTTCGTCGTCGAACGCCTGCTTGACCAGCGCCTGACATTCGTCGAAATCGCCGTCGATCGCGACAGTGTGAATATTGTCGCCGAGCGTACAGAACAGTTTTTCCTGTAGCGGACTGATTTTGCCACGCGGATAAAGGATAACTACGCGCACATTTTTCAGGCCGTGGAAGGCGTGAGCGACGGCCGCGCCCGTGTCACCGGAGGTCGCGGTCAGAATCGTGACCGGCTGATCGCCAGCAACTTCAGTCAGGATCTGCGCCATAAAACGGCCGCCGAAATCTTTAAACGCCAGCGTCGGGCCGTGGAACAGCTCCAGACAGGCGACGTCGTCTTCGACTTTTGCGACCGGTGCCGGGAAGGCAAAGGCGTTTTTAACACGCTGATAAAGCTGCTCTTCGGAGATTTCGTCGCCGATAAACGCGGAAAGAATACGGCTGCTGCGCGTGACAAAGTCCTGCTCGAGCAGTCTGTCGATTTCGGTCAGCTCAAACTCGGGCAGATCCAGCGGGAAAAACAGTCCTTGTTGCTTGCCCAGACCCTGCTTCACTGCCTGCGCGAAGCTGACCTGCTCGTTGTGATCCTTCAGATTATAGAGTTTCATTGATTATCCCAATAGTCTCGCGCCTGTGGTGTCCAGGCGACAAATATGAACAAAGCCTTCGTCATTTTGCAGATAGTGCGTCTGCAACCAGTCAGCCATACGTTGTGCCGTCGCGCTATCGTTGCAGATAGCAAACAGCGTCGGGCCAGAGCCTGAAATCCCGCAGGCCAGCGCGCCAATCTCTTCGGCGGCGGTGCGTGCCTGAGCAAAGCCCGGCAGCAAACGGGTGCGGTAAGGCTCGGCAATCACGTCTTTCATCAATTTAGCGGCCAATTCTGGCTGCTGGGTATGACAGGCGTGGACAAATCCCGCCAAATAACGGCCGTGGCTGATACAGTCCTGACGGCGATACTGCGCGGGCAAAATCGCGCGCGCTTCGGCGGTTGACACCTTGATGCCCGGATAGGCCATGACCCACAGCCAGTCGTCGAAACACGGCACGTCCTGCGAGATAATGCCCAGCTCTTCAAGCATCAGCTGCAAGCCACCAAGATAGCACGGCGCGACGTTGTCAAAATGCACGCTGCCGGAAATACGCCCTTCCAGCTCGCCCATCAGCTCGAGCATTTTATTGTCGTCGAGCTGATTGTTGTTGAATTCGTTCATCGCCATCAAACCGGCTACCACGGAGCAGGCGCTGGAACCCAGCCCCGAGCCGATCGGCATGTTTTTTTCCAGCGTCATCGCAACCGGCAGCTCTCTGCCAATCTCCTGACAGTAACGCTGCCAGCACTGGTAAACAATGTTCTCTTCCATCTTGTCAGGAAGTTTGGAGACGAAACGCCCCTCATTTTTCAAGCTAAATTCCGAGGCCGCCTCGACAGTCACGCAGTCACCCAGCAGCGAACCGTCTACCGGAGAAACCGCCGCACCCAGCACATCAAAACCGACGCTAACGTTACCAATTGATGCCGGGGCATGTACCTTAACCATATTAAACTCCTAACTTCCATGACAGCGTTCGCAAAAGATCGGCGAAGACGCCAGCGGCGGTAACATCGTTACCCGCACCGTAGCCGCGCAAAACTAGAGGAATCGGTTGATAGTAACGGCTGTAGAACGCCAGCGCATTCTCGCCATTTTTTACTTTATAGAGAGGATCGTTGCCGTCGACGGCTTCGATCCTGACACGGCAACGCCCTTCGTCGATCGCGCCCACGTAGCGCAGCACTTTGCCTTCGGCGGCGGCGGCGGTAACGCGCTGCTTAAATTCGGCGTCAATTTCTGGCAGGCGAGCGAGGAACGTGCCGACGTCGCCGCTGGCGTCAAAGGATACCGGCAGAACCGACTCGACTTCAATATCGGAAAGCTCAAGTTTGTAACCGGCTTCACGGGCCAGAATCAACAATTTGCGCGCGACGTCCATGCCTGACAGGTCGTCACGCGGGTCCGGCTCGGTAAAGCCGCTTTCACGCGCGGCAAGAGTGGCGGCAGAAAGTGATACGCCTTCATCCAGCTGGCCGAAAATCTGCGACAGCGATCCGGAAAGAATGCCGCTGAAACGCACTAATTCATCGCCGGCGTTCAGCAGGTTTTGCAGGTTCTCGATAACTGGCAGACCCGCGCCGACGTTGGTGTCGTAGAGGAATTTACGGCGTGAACTCGCAGCGGCTTTGCGCAGCTGATAGTAATAGTTCATCGACGAGGTGTTGGCGCGCTTGTTTGGCGTCACCACGTGGAAACCGTCGGCGAGGAAATCGGCGTACTGATTAGCGATATTTTCGTTGGAGGTACAGTCGACAATCACCGGATTCAGCAGGTGATACTCTTTCACCAGGCGAATCAGACGGCCAATGCTGAAGGTTTCCTGCGCCGCGCCCAGCTCGTCGCGCCAGCTTTCCAGCGCAATCCCGTGAACGTTGGTCAGCATGGCGCGCGAGTTGGCGATGCCGCAAACGCGCAGATCGATGTGCTTGGCCTTGAGCCACGCCTGCTGACGACGGATCTGTTCGATCAACGCGCCGCCCACGCCGCCCGCGCCGACCAGGAACACTTCAATGACCTGATCGGTGTTGAACAACATTTGATGGCTGACGCGCACGCCCATGGTGGCGTCGTCATTGCTGACCACCACGGAGATTGAGCGCTCGGACGAGCCCTGCGCGATCGCTACAATATTAATGTTGGCGCGCGCCAGTGCCGAGAAGAATTTGGCCGAGATGCCGCGCAGCGTGCGCATGCCGTCGCCGACGACGGAAATAACCGCCAGCTTTTCGGTGACGTCCAGCGGCTCCAGCAGGCCATCTTTCAGCTCGAGATAGAACTCATCTTCCAGCGCTTTGCGGGCGCGAACCAGCTCGGACTGCGGCACGCAGAAGCTGATGCTGTATTCGGAAGAAGATTGAGTGATAAGCACCACGGAAATGCCCGAGCGCGACATCACGGCAAAAACGCGCGCCGCCATGCCAATCATGCCTTTCATGCCCGGGCCGGAGACGTTGATCATCGCCATGTTATTCAGGTTGGTGATGCCTTTAACCGGCGTGTTTTTGTCTTCAAATTCACTGCCCGCGGAGTGGCTGCCGATGAGCGTGCCCGGCGCCTGCGGATTGGCGGTGTTCTTGATAAGGCAAGGGATCTGGAATTGGGCGATCGGCGTAATAGTGCGCGGATGCAGCACTTTGGCGCCGAAATAGGAGAGCTCCATCGCCTCCTGATAAGACATCGATTTCAGCAGGCGAGCATCGGGTACGATGCGCGGGTCGCAGGTATAAACGCCGTCGACGTCGGTCCAGATTTCGCAACAGTCGGCGCGCAGACAGGCTGCCAGCACCGCCGCCGAATAGTCGGAACCGTTACGACCCAGCACGACCAGCTCGCCTTTGTCGTTTCCGGCGGTGAAACCGGCCATCAGCACGATGTCGCTTGGCGGAATGTTGCTGGCGGCGATGCGGGCGGTGGATTCGTTGATATCCACGGTCGATTCAAGATAGTGACCCACGGCCAGCAGCTTTTCGACCGGATTAATCACCGTCACGCCGTAGCCTTTGGCTTTAAATACAGCCTCCATGATGGCGATCGACAGCTTTTCGCCGCGGCAGATGATGCTGGCGTTAACGCTGTCTGGACACTGTCCGAGCAGGCCGATGCCGTGCAGCAGCTGCTTGAGCTGACCAAATTCCTGCTCGACGAAACGCTTGACCGTCGGCAGGTCAAAGCTTGGCAAAGCCTCGGCCAGACCGTTAATCAGGTCGGCAAAAATGCGTTCTGCATCGCTCATGATCGGCAGGATATCCTGCCCGGCAACGGTTTTTTCGATCATCGCGACCAGATGATTGGTAATTTTAGCAGGGGCTGACAATACCGTAGCGACCTGTCCCTGACTTGCATTGCTTTCCATGATATCCGCGACCCGCAGGAAGCGTTCGGCATTTGCTACTGAAGTCCCGCCAAATTTCAATACTCGCATTTCTGGTTTCTCCTACTCTCGTAATGAGCAATTTTTACAAGGGAATGTAGCCGTAAAAAAAAAGCCCGCACTGGTTAGGTGCGGGCTTTTTTCTGTTTTTCCTGTACGCGTCAGCCCGCCCCGTTACCGATGGTAATGGTGGTGGTAATAATTGTTGTGTTCAGGCTGATGTGTCGCATTTTTTTATGTTTGTCTTATTGGTTATTACTCTGTCTACCCTATTAGCTAAAGCATAAGGCACCGTAAGTCAATTTTTTTCTATTTTTTAGCCAAAACGCAGGCGTCTTTCAGGCAGTGTTATTCACCCCTTTATTGCGACATTTTCAGCTAATAAAACCAGCAATTCGCATAAAGGATAGACATTCCACTTGGCGCGGCGAAAAATGCCGCCTAGGCTAATCGGCTAATTTTTTTTCGATATCGTGCAGCAAAGTGTGCAGCATTGCCGCATCGCGCTGCTCGAGAACGCCGAGTCTTTGCTGTAACCAATCGGCCAGTTTATGGTCGTCCTGCGCGTCTAAATTAACCAGCAAACGCGAAACGCGAGCACGCAACGCGTCGAGCTGGCCCGCTTCCGCCTGCACCGACTGCTTTTGCGCCAACTGGTTTAATGAAGAGAGCTGATAGCAGAACACCATCACCGCCTGCCCAAGATTCAGGGAAGGATAATCGGCCACCATCGGCACGCCGGTCAGCAGGTCGGCCAACTCCAGCTCTTCGTTGGTTAATCCGGAATCTTCGCGGCCAAACACCAGCGCGACATTGTTGGTCCAGTTCTGGCGCTCGGCGAGCTGCGTTTCTAGCTCCTGCGGCGTGCAGTAATAATGAAAGCGCGCGCGACTGCGAGCCGTGGTGGCAATCGTGAAATCGATGTCGGCCAGCGCCTCTTTCAGGCTGTCGAAGTGCTGCGCATTGTGCAAAATCTCATTCGAACCGTGCGCGACCCAGCCCGCTTCAGGCTGTAAATGCGCCTGACTTTCGACAATGCGCAACGAAGCGAAGCCCATGGTTTTCATTGCCCGCGCCGCTGCGCCGACATTTTCGGGCCGAGCCGGAGAAACAAGAATAATATGCAGCTGCATGCGCTACCTCTGAAAAATGAAGATTAAAGAAGATCAGTAGGTCGCCGTTTCGATTTATTTCAGGCAACAGACAATCGCGATGGCCGCAATTATAATTCACATCCGTTTAACAGTCTTCGAATATGTCGGCCCGAAGTCAGGGAGAAAAGCATTTAGCCTGCTTGGGAGGCGTTGAATAGGCTGCTTATGCCAAGACATTATTATTAACTATTATAAATCAGCATGATAAGAACTTTGATACTACTCGTTAACTTTTATGAAACTTAAGGTTATTTAACTATCAAATAATTTTTAATAAAGGACAAAATGTAAGAAACAGAGGTCGGATTTTAAGTATTTTTCACCTTTCTGTTACCGTGCTACAATTGAAATTGATATATGTCAACAAAGCGTAGTTTTGTTGCATGGCAGTTTCGGTACTCGCTGTTATATTGCTGTTAATAGGGTTAGGATATGCGCCGCTCAAGGTACCTACGGGACTGCAGGAAGTGGTATCCGAACTGGGCTGGCGATGTTGTTGCCGTTGATGGAAAGTGTACCTAGAACGCGTTTACGTACTTTAGTCGTGTAACGAGTGAAACAGGACAAGAAACTGTCGAATTCATGTATATATCAAAGACTTCTGTACTCCTATTTTCTATTTGTTGGCAATCTTAGGTAGCAAAAATGCAGACCCCCCAAATTCTTATCGTCGAAGACGAATTAGTAACCCGTAATACTTTAAAAAGTATTTTTGAAGCAGAAGGCTATGAAGTTTTCGAAGCCAACGATGGCGCCGAAATGCATCACATCCTTTCTGAAAACAATATCAATCTGGTGGTGATGGACATCAATCTGCCAGGTAAAAACGGCTTGCTGCTGGCGCGTGAACTGCGCGAACAGGCGAACGTTGCGCTGATGTTCCTGACGGGCCGCGACAACGAAGTCGATAAAATCCTTGGCCTGGAAATCGGTGCCGACGATTACATGACCAAACCGTTCAACCCGCGTGAGCTGACTATTCGCGCACGTAACCTGTTGACGCGCACCATGAATCTGAGCCCGGTGGGTGAAGAACGCCGTCTGGTCGAGAGCTATCGCTTCAACGGTTGGGAGCTGGACATCAACAGCCGCTCTCTGGTGAGCCCAACGGGTGACCAGTACAAACTGCCACGCAGCGAATTCCGCGCGATGCTGCACTTCTGCGAAAACCCGGGCAAGATCCAGACCCGTGGCGATTTGCTGAAAAAAATGACGGGCCGCGAGCTGAAGCCACACGATCGTACCGTCGACGTGACCATCCGCCGCATTCGTAAACATTTCGAAGCGACGCCGGACACGCCAGAAATCATCGCCACTATTCACGGCGAAGGTTATCGCTTCTGCGGCGATCTGGAAGAGTAAAACGGTCGGCTATTATGCTGAATGCGTTTAATAACCTCTTGATAAGTCGTAAGTTTAGTGAAGTTGCTGTAGATCTGAATCGTTAACAAACGGGTTGCCAACCGGTCTGTAACAGTAAAAAAAGGCCAGCTTCTGCTGGCCTTAACTTTTATGGGTATCTAACAATTACCGTCTGATGAATGACGGCAATCTGTCGAAAAAGCCCTGACGTTAGCGATTACCCCAAGGAATAATCGGCACCGCGCTGATCGCATTCTTCGGCGAACCGTCAACCACCTTGTCGGAATAGCTCAGATAAACCAACGCGTTACGTTTCGGATCGTAGAAACGCACCACCTGCAATTTCTTGAAGATCAGCGACGTGCGCTGCTTGAAGACCACCGTTCCCTTATCTCCGCCCTTCTTGATGTCATCCGAAACGTCTACCGGTCCGATCTGCTGGCAAGAGATAGCGGCGTCAGAGGTATCTTCCGCCAGACCTAATCCTCCCTTGATACCGCCGGTTTTCGCACGGCTGATATAACAGGTTACATTTTTGACATCAGGATCGTCGAAGGCCTCGACCACTATTTTATGATCCGGTCCAAACAGTTTGAAGACGGTATCAACCGAACCGATCTGCTCGGCCTGCGCGGCGGCAGAACACATGGACAACATACCAAGAACAAAAATTAAACACTTTTTCATGAGGTTACCTTACCTACTTTTTATAAATCGAGACGTTCAGAGTAGCACTCTATCCGCTTGAGCAAGCTCACAAAGTGAAAATCATTACGCCGCTTTTTTTGTTAAAGCGCACATTAAGCTAAAAAATATCTGCGAGTTTTACTGTTAAAAAATTGCTATCATGCTGCGGTTAATAACATTACGCGCCTATATTAGTTCAACGAGGATGATCTATGGATCAAGCAGGAATCATTCGTGATCTTCTCAGCTGGTTAGAAACCCATTTGGACCAGCCGTTATCACTCGACAACGTTGCAGCAAAAGCAGGCTATTCAAAATGGCACCTGCAGCGGATGTTCAAGGATGTCACGAATAATGCTATCGGTGCTTACATTCGGGCTCGCAGGCTTTCTAAAGCTGCGGTAGCACTGCGTCTGACCAGTCGGCCAATTCTCGATATTGCCCTGCAATACCGTTTTGACTCTCAGCAGACTTTCACCCGGGCTTTCAAAAAACAATTCGCACAAACGCCTGCACTGTATCGCCGTTCCGAAGATTGGCACTCTTTCGGCATCTGTCCGCCAATTCGACTGGGCGCGTTTATCTTGCCGCAGCCGGAATTCCTGTCGCTGCCAGAAAAACATTTGGTCGGCGTAACGCAAAGCTACTCCTGTACGCTGGAGCAGATCTCCACCTACCGCAATGAAATGCGTGACCATTTCTGGCGTCAATATATTGGCGAATCGACGGCGCTGCCGCCGCTGCTTTACGGCCTGCATCACTCGCGCCCGAGCCAGGAAAAAGACGACGAGCAGGAAGTGATGTACACCACGGCCCTTGAGCCAAGCCACATCACCGAAAACATGACCGAAGGCAAAGAGATTGTGCTCAACGAAGGTGAATACGCGCTGTTCCGTTTCAAAGGTACGCCGACGGAGTTGCAGGAATTCATTCTGACCCTGTACACCACCTGCCTGCCAATGTTGAAACTGACCCGTCGTAAAGGCCAGGACATCGAGCGTTTCCACCCAACGCGCAAAACGATGGGTACCGAGCCGCCGAAAGAGCTGGACTGTGATTATCTGATCCCAATCCGCCGCTAAAACTCGCCAGACGCGACAGGTTTCTGACACCTGCCTGCGCCTGGTTAGTTATCTTCCGATCATTTATCTTTCAAGACGTTAATTTAAATAAACCGTCTTTAGCCTGCTGTTAACGCTGAATTTCGTCTAACGCTGGCTGGTCCAGATGCGCAATATCGCCCGCTGTTTCAACAATCCATCCCGATGCCAACCACGCGCTTTGCTGGTGATCCACGCGAGAAAGCGAACAGTTTCGCAGACGCAAACGACGTTCGGCATAGGCCGGCAAGCCAAGAATAGTACTGACCAGACACCCCAGCGCAATCCCGTGACTGACCAGCAGCGGCTTGCTGCCCGGCGGCAAATCGAGGCAGCTATTCAGCGCCTCGTGCATGCGCGTTGCCAGCTCGGTCATGGTTTCACCCTGCGGAATACGGCCTTCCGGCGTGCCATCGACCATTTGCTTGCGCCAGGATTCCTCTTCGGCGGTGAGCTTGTCCAGATGACGGGTTTCGAGCACGCCCATGTGCAGCTCACGCAGGCGCGGGTCGGTAATGACTTTACAGCCACAGGCATCGGCGATAATTTCTGCGGTACGTTTAGTCCGCCCGAGATCGCTGGTGATAACATGTGTGATACCCTCACTGCGCACTCTTTCGGCAACTTGCTGCGCCTGAAAAATCCCTTTTTCAGTTAATGGGCTGTCAGTTTGCCCTTGAATTCGGCGTGCGGCATTCCATTCAGTTTCGCCATGACGGACGAGATATACCTGTAACATGAGTTTTTTCCGTTATACTGCGTGAAATAAGCTAAGGACAATAAAATCTATGTATCACGTTATCGCTGCGACGACGAACCCGGCAAAAATTAACGCTATTGCCCAGGCTTTTGAAGACATTTTCGGCGCCGACGCTTTTCGTATCGAAGGCGTTGATGTCGATAGCGGCGTTTCCGCCCAGCCTATCGGCAATCTCGAAACCCGCACCGGCGCAAGACATCGCGTTATCAGCGCTCGACAGGTTCGTCCTGAAGCAGACTTTTGGGTCGGCATTGAAGCGGGAATCGAAGACAATATGACGTTCGCCTGGATGGTGATCGAAAACATGCACCAACGCGGCGAGTCGCGCTCTGCCAGCCTTATGTTGCCTGAAATTATATTACAGGAGATCAATCAAGGGAGTGAATTGGGCGACGAAATGGAAAAACTTTCTGGAATTGCCGAAGTGAAACGCAAAGGCGGCGCGATTGGCATTTTCACCGCCGGTAAACTGACGCGTACCAGCGTGTACCATCAGGCTCTGGTGCTGGCCCTTGCGCCTTTTCATAACGTGATTTATCAGACGCGTTCACAAACGCACTAATCTTTTAATCGTACTGTAGCCCTGCTTATTCTTCGGGCTTTTCAAGTAATTGCGCTGCCAGCCAAGCCTTAAGCTCGGGCGGCGCAGATTTCAAGCCGTTAGATCCTCGCGTGACCGTCGCAATCCCCGCACCCAATTGGTTTTTCAGCTCGCGTTGACTCATCTCGCCTTTCATCAGCTCCTGAATAATTCTTAACCGCGTGCCGAGCGCCGTGCGTTCGTCGGGCGTCAAGAAGAGCTGTAACAGGGGATAGTGCAGATTTTCAGCAAAAGATTGCTGTAGCAATGCCAGAAAGCATTGCCAGTCCTCATTGCCTTGTTGGGAAAGAGCTGGGTCGTTTAAAGATTCTTGTGCCATCTTTTGTGCCATAAACATGCTGCCATACTATTTAACTAGTACAGCAGCATAGCATAATGACGCAGAAATCAGTAACGCCGCTGCCACTCCGCATCGGTTAGGATTTTGGCTGGCTGATGTAAAAAGTAACGATAAAACGCATCATACGCTAACACATTTTTAACATATCGGCGAGTTTCGGAGAACGGAATGCTCTCGATAAAGGCCACCGCATCAACCTGTCCCTGCGTATTGCCCAGCCAGGTATTGACCCGCGACGGACCGGCATTGTAGGCCGCGCTGGACAAGATACGGTTGCGACCAAACATCTGGTAAACATACTCCAGATAGCTGGTGCCGATAGTAATATTGGTCTGTGGATCAAGCAGTTGGCTGCTGTTCATGTAACCTGGAATGCCGCTCATGTCGACCGTGTGCTGCGCCGTGGCGGGCATAACCTGCATCAATCCCGATGCGCCAACCGGTGAACGCGCCTGCGGATTCCACGCGCTCTCCTGACGGGCGATCGCCATCGCGTAACTCTGAGTAATGCCTTTATTTTCCGTGGCCTGACGGAATTCTGGCGACCACGCCAGCGGGAAACGCTCCTGCAAATTATCCCACAGTTTGCCCGCAATCGTGGCCTGCACGCTCAGCTCCGGCCAGCCTTTTTCATAGGCGTAGCGCGCCAGAGCTTCCTGCTGCGATTTGCTGCGACTCTGCACCAGATAGGTCCATTCGGTGCGCGCAAGGTTGTCCATCCGCCAGTACATCAGCTCGCGTACGCGGGCGATTTCAGGCGATTTATCATAATTGCTGTCGGGCTTGGCTACTACCGGAACCACGATCGGATAAGGCACTTTCAGCTTCTGCGCCGCGGCCATCGGATAGAAACCGCGCCCCTGCATCAGGGATCGCAAAATGCTGTCGCCTTCGCTACGACGACCCTGATCGATCAGCAGCGAAGCGTGCCAGTAACGCCATTCGTCTTCCTGCATCGCATCATCGGGCAGGCGAGCAATCCAGCGCGCCAGCCCCTGCTTGTCGCCGGTTGCCAGCGTCATGCGAATTCGACGTTCCACCAGCGACGTTGAATGGCTGCGCAGAATGACATTGTCGCGCCACGCGGCCTGCTCGGGCGTAGCGTCACTGCCGAGATAGCGCCACGCAATCACCTCTTCAAGCTTAAGCCGATCGCTGTCATCCATCTTTTGCAAACGGGCCAGAATCGGCAGCATTGAACGGGCATTTTCGACGTCATCGCGCGCCACGCGCTCAAAGGCGATGGTGACGGCATTACGGGTAAAGTCGGTAGGTCCGACGGTGCGGGCAAAACCTTCAACCGTTTTAGGATCGTTTTGCAGCGCCACCAGCGCGTCGCTCATGGTTTGATAATCAGGCGGCAGCTGTTTGGCGAGGAAATTGACCAGACCCGAGTTGCCCGCTTTCATGGCCAAACCAATGCGTTGCAAGGTCGTCAACGCCGTTTGATTGCCCGCCTGCTGCCACACGGTAAACAGCTTGTCGCAGGAGTTTGGCAGCGTGGTGCCGGTCATCCAGATATCTTTCGCGGCGTCTAAAGCAACCTGCTGCTGGCCGGTCGACCATTTGGCAAAATAGTAGTTACAGCGCGCGGCAACCGGGCGTGGCGGCTGCGGGCTAAAGGCTAATAATCCCTGCCAATCCTGCCGGCTAGCGAGCTCATTGACGAAGCGCGCAGGCAGTGAGCGCGCGGGCGGCAAAGTTGGATTAGCTTCAACAAAGCTCTTCACCTGCTGGGGCGTTGCCAGCGCAATATTTTGCGTTAGCTGCCGATATTCGAGATAAGGATATAAAGGATAGTCTGTCAGCGACGGCATCAGCTGGCTGACGACGTCCAGCTGGTTGGCATCCCATGCCTGTTTAATTTGGGTATAACGTTGACGCTGTGCATCGAGAGAGTCGGCATGCGCCGCGCCCGCTGCCGTCACCAACAACAGTCCCGCTGCTAAAAATTGCCATTTGTCCGCCTTGACCATACTTACCTTTATCCTCGCTGGTTGTGTTGCTGACTGCCTACCGTGACGGCGGGTGAGGTTTTCATTTTCATCTAAAAACGCCTGCCGCAAAAATATCCAGACGTCAGTATAGACACTGCCTACGCTAATCTATTCATCAGCAGAAATGAAGAAATGCCCTGCCTGCGCCGCAAACTTTACATAGTTTGAAGAAACTGCCCTCTTTTGAACGCCAAAAGCCTCTGATTCACGATTTTTCTCTTCCTGATCCTGATTAATAAGGCAGAGAAACCTGAGTAAGATCGGATAAAACCCTGAGTGAAACCTGAGCTAAACCTGAACTAAATCTGAGTAAAACCTGATAAAGCCTTAATTAAGGCGCTTTACGTTTTCAACTGCCCGGTAATGGTTAAGATAACTGCTCAATAAATAGACTATCAAGCCACCCTCTTGAATAAATTAATTAAAACGACGCTTTGTGCGCATATTTGTGCGCACAAGTTACTCTTTACGGTGCTTTTTCTGCTGGCGGTGATTGCAGCGCTGACGCTAACGCTCGATCTTCAAACTGATGATTTACAAAATGCGCCCGTGAACTCGCCCGCTTCTGCGGCTAGCCAACCGCTTGAAAGTGAATCAACTTCTTTGCCTCCCTCTCACCTGTTCGAGGCGGAACGAGAAAGCCAGCGACGCAGTCAGGTAGTGACGCGTCCCGCCGGTAAAATAAAGCCCCTGCTGTTAAGAGAGCCCGCCCTGCCTGCTGCCGCGAAATCTGACAGAGATCTATTTGCCGTTGGGGGGTGAGAGTTAGGGCGAAACAGGCTAAACTTCGCAGTCGGAACACATCTCAGTCATGCCGTAGTCAGGCGCGACTGGCTTTAATCTGCCGGTGCGCGCGCAGCGTCTCTTCGACCTGCTCCCTGCAACCGGCCTGCAAGCAAGAGGCTCAAAACAACGTGGCTCAATACGTATACAGCATGCATCGCCTTGGCAAGGTCGTCCCGCCAAAGCGCCATATCCTGAAAAACATTTCACTCAGTTTCTTCCCGGGCGCCAAAATCGGCGTGCTCGGCCTTAACGGCGCGGGTAAATCCACTTTGCTGCGCATTATGGCCGGCATTGATACCGACATCGAAGGCGAAGCGCGTCCACAGCCAGGCCTGAGAATCGGTTACCTGCCGCAGGAACCTAAGCTGAACCTCGAACACACCGTGCGTGAGTCCGTTGAAGAAGCCGTAGCAGAAGTGGTCGGCGCGCTGAAGCGCCTTGATGAAGTCTATGCACTTTACGCCGATCCCGACGCTGATTTCGACAAGCTGGCCGCTGAACAGGGCAAGCTGGAAGAGATTATTCAGGCGCACGACGGCCACAACCTGAACGCTCAGCTGGAACGCGCTGCCGATGCGCTGCGTCTGCCAGAGTGGGACGCCAAAATCGCCAACCTGTCTGGTGGTGAGCGTCGCCGCGTGGCGCTGTGTCGCCTGCTGCTCGACAAGCCTGAAATGCTGCTGCTCGACGAACCAACCAACCACCTGGATGCCGAATCCGTAGCGTGGCTCGAGCGCTTCCTGCACGATTTCGAAGGAACCGTTGTGGCGATCACCCACGACCGTTACTTCCTCGACAACGTGGCCGGCTGGATCCTCGAGCTTGACCGCGGCGAAGGTATTCCGTGGGAAGGCAACTACTCCTCATGGCTGGAGCAGAAAGACGAACGTCTGGCGCAGGAAGCTTCTTCCGAAGCGGCCCGTCGCAAGTCTATCGAGAAAGAGCTTGAGTGGGTGCGCAAAGGCGCCAAAGGCCAACAGTCGAAAGGCAAAGCGCGTCTTGCTCGTTTTGAAGAGCTTAACAACGCCGAATACCAGAAACGTAACGAAACCAACGAACTGTTCATTCCACCGGGCCCACGCCTAGGCGACAAAGTTGTCGAAGTGAAGAACCTGAACAAATCCTACGGCGACCGCGTGCTGATTGACGATCTCTCCTTCTCCGTGCCGAAAGGCGCGATTGTCGGGATCATCGGTCCGAACGGTGCGGGTAAATCTACCCTCTTCCGTATGATGTCAGGTCAGGAACAGCCTAACGGCGGCAGCATCGAGCTGGGCGAAACTGTGAAGCTGGCTTCAGTCGATCAGTTCCGTGACGCGATGGACAACAGCAAAACCGTGTGGGAAGAAGTTTCCGGCGGTCAGGACATCATGCGCATCGGCACTACCGAAATGCCAAGCCGCGCCTACGTCGGCCGCTTTAACTTTAAAGGCGTCGATCAGGGCAAACGCGTGGGCGAGCTGTCAGGGGGTGAGCGCGGTCGTCTGCACCTTGCCAAACTGCTGCAAGTCGGCGGCAACATGCTGCTGCTCGATGAACCGACCAATGACCTGGATATCGAAACCCTGCGCGCGCTGGAAAACGCCCTGCTTGAGTTCCCGGGCTGTGCGATGGTTATTTCCCACGACCGTTGGTTCCTCGACCGTATCGCGACCCACATCCTCGACTATCAGGATGAAGGCAAAGTTGAATTCTTCGAAGGTAACTTTACCGAATACGAAGAGTACAAAAAGCGCACTCTGGGCGCAGATGCGCTGGAACCACGCCGCATCAAATACAAAAAGATCACCAAATAAGTTTTTTAAGAAACGTTTGGACGATCGACAGAACAACCCGGGTGCTTTTAGCCCGGGTTTTTTAATGGATCGAAGAGCGACTACACTTAACTTATTACTCAATTAAATCAGAGATTGGAGAAGTACATGAGCCTTAAAGCCATCGCCGTCGATCCAAAAAATACCCAACAGTTTATCGAGATTGATCTGCCGCAGCGTGACGTCGGCGACAACGATCTGCTGGTGGAAGTAAAAGCCGTTTCAATCAACCCAGTCGATACCAAAGTGCATCAGGGCGCGATTAAAAACGGGCTGGATCAGCCAAAAGTGCTCGGATGGGATGCCAGCGGCATTGTGAAAGCCGTGGGCAAAAAAGTTTCCGGCTTCGCTGCCGGCGACGAAGTTTGGTACGCGGGCGACATTACGCGTCCGGGCAGCAACGCCAGCGAGCAGCTAATCGATTACCGCATCGTGGCGAAAAAGCCGCAGTCGCTGAACTGGGCCGAAGCCGCCGCCATGCCGCTTACCGCGCTCACCGCCTGGGAAGGCCTGTTCGAACACCTGAAGATTCAGGAAGCGGGCGAAGATAAAACGCTGCTGATCGTCGGTGGCGCGGGAGGTGTCGGTTCGCTGGCCATTCCTTTCGCCGCGCTGCGCAGCAAGGTCAAAATTATCGCCACGGCGTCGCGCCCGGAATCGGCGGCCTGGTGTCTTGAACGCGGTGCGGATCTGACGGTTAACTATAAAGATCTGGTCGGCGAGCTGGAAAAACAGGGCATCAAGCAGGTCGATTACATCTTCTGCCTGAATGATACCGACGGCCACTGGGACGCGCTTGGCAAGCTGATCGCGCCGCTGGGTAAAATCTGCACCATCGTCGAGAACTCGCATCCGCTGGATCAAAACCAGCTCAAGCTGAAAAGCGCGTCGCTGCATTGGGAATTCATGTTCACTCGCAGCATGTTCTCCACGCCTTGCATCGCCGAGCAGGGACATATTTTGCAGCAGGTTGCCGAGCTGGTGGACGCAGGCAAAGTGCGCACCACGCTGACTGAAACGCTGAACGGTTTGACGGTCGAGAATATTCAAGCCGCGCATCACAAAGTGCTCGACGGCCACATGCAGGGCAAAGTCGTCGTCAGCTTCTAAGCTTGTCGTTAGACTCTTTTAAAGGCCGCCACTGCGCGGTCTTTTCTTTAGCACGTCTTTTTATCTTTCAAGATGACGCCTCTTCGATAAAGAATTCCTACAAGATTAAAATCCTTTCAAAGTGACCCCCTTCACACTCTTCAATGTTAAGCGGAAAAAAACAGCCACAACTTTAATTCAGGTCACAAAGAGCCCGTTAATTTTAAGCAAAAATAAAGTTAACAAAGCGCTAACAAGAAGAGGAACTGTGAATGAATAATAAGAAAGTTGCGGTGATCCTTTCAGGCTGTGGCGTGTATGACGGCGCCGATATCAACGAAGTGGTGCTCACTCTTTTAGCGCTGGAAACCCAACAGGTGGCTTACCAGTGTTTTGCTCCCGATATTCCACAACATCACGTGATTAACCATTTAACCGGCGAGCTGGCGCATCAGCAGAGAAACGTTTTATTTGAAGCTGCGCGCATGGTGCGAGGCGAAATTAAACCTTTAACGGCCTGTCGCTCGCAGGAGTTCAGTGCGTTGATGGTGCTCGGCGGCGCGGGCGTAGCGATTAATCTCTCTGACTTTGCTTTCAAAGGGCCAGATTTTTCCATCGACAGCGCTACGCTCGATGTGCTGACGCGTTTTAAAGAAGAGAACAAACCGGTCGGCTATATGGGGATCGCCGCCGTCTTGCTGCCGCTGATTTATGGCGAAGGCGTGGAATTGACCGTCGGCAATGACAAAGAGACGATTGAATTAATTGAAAGTATGGGCGGCGTGCACCGCGTGACAAACTTTGATCAGACGGTTATCGACGAGAAAAACTATTTGGTGACCACGCCGGGTTATATGGTGGCAACCACGCTGATTGAGGCGAAAATAGGCATCGACAAACTGGTAAAAGAGATGCTGGCGATGAGCCTCAGCCCGTGCTCCTACTTCCTGCACGCGGTGAGCTAATTAGCTGATTTAAGGTGACATTATTTTATAATAATGTCACAGATAAGCTTGCAAACACGTCAATCAAACTCAGGATGTTCGTTGCCCAGCATTCTTTGCACTAACTCCACGCAATCTAGAAAACGCTGGTCGTAATCTGCCGAGCTGACGTGAGTGAAGGCAATATTGTTTTTCTCCATCATCTCAATCAACAGATTCTGGAACTCCGAACGATCCAGCGAGCTGCCCAGACTGCGCAATCCATCGGCCACCCACGGCGTATTATTCTCCAGCAAAATCACCAGATCAAAACGGTATTCGTCGACCAGCGCCTGCACGAAGGGATGTTCGCGACCCTCATATTTCTTGCAAAACGCCTGCGTAGTCAGAAAATCGGTGTCGATAAATGCCACTTTATTGGCATATTTTACTGCAAAATCAATGTACTGCGCCTGGCCTAATGCGATTTTGTCATAGTCGGAATATTGCAACGCCATCTCATCGCCGCCCAAGTGCGAGAAGACATATTCGCGACCGTATTCCCACGCGCTGGTAGTATTAAAAATATTGGCTAACTTATTGACCAGCGTCGATTTTCCGCTAGATTCACCGCCCAGAACCGCCACCGTGCGTACGAAAAACGGCTTCACTTCGGTTGGAATATAGTCCCAATAACGGAAGGGATCGCGGCGGATCTGCGAACCGCTGATCTTCATAAACGATCGTTTTGGATCGATCAGAACCGTGTCTATTCCCAGATGTTCGCGATAGCGCGGCGCATCGTTTTCTTCACTGGTATAGATGGTATTGGGCTGAATGCCCTTCTGCTCCATGAAGGCGGTGATGCCTTCGCTCCACACGTCCCAGCCGTGCGGATACGGCTCCATGCCCTCTTCGTTAAAGGCATGAATGCGGATATTCTTTTGATATTTAAAGGTTTGTAGCAACCAGCGCAGGCGATCGCTCAGGGTAGGCTGCTGCGACATTGAACTGTTCTCAAACAGCTCCAAGTCGCGCGGCTCGTCGTAACCTAAAATAATGTGCAGCTCGTCAACCTGGCTGCACGCGCGCTGGATCAGATAAATATGGCCGGTGTGCAGCGGATAAAACTTGCCGAACACTACGCCGATTTTCTTTTCGCGGCGCGGGAATTCGAGATCCAGAAAACGGTGTAACGCCTCCAGCTTTTGCGCGCTGGGACTTTTGATCTTGTCGTTTAAAAGCTGACTCAAATAACCTTTGGTCATGCCGCTGGCTTCGGCGACCTGCTGCAGCGTACATCCCTGTTGCTTAATCGCTGCCTTAAGATAATCAAACTGCGGCATAGCGGGTCCTTTTAAACAGATTTAGAGATCGTCAAGAATCGACAGGGCATCAGCCAGCTTTTTAACGCCAAACACTTTCATTCCTTCCGGGATCTTTTTCGGCACGTTGGCGTGCGGCACGATGGCGCGCTTGAAGCCGTGCTTGGCGGCCTCGGTGATGCGCTCCTGCCCGCTCGGCACCGGACGAATTTCTCCGGCCAGCCCAACCTCGCCGAACACCACTAAATCCTGTGGCAAAGGCCGGTCACGCAGGCTCGACACCAAAGAGAGCAGCAGCGCGAGGTCGGCACCGGTTTCGGTGACTTTAACGCCGCCGACCACGTTGACGAACACGTCCTGATCCGCCATCTGCAAGCCGCCGTGACGGTGCAGCACCGCCAGCAGAATCGCCAGCCGGTTTTGCTCAAGCCCAACGGCGACGCGACGCGGATTGCCCATCATCGAGTGATCGACCAGCGCCTGAATCTCCACCAGCAGCGGGCGCGTGCCTTCCCACAGCACCATCACCGAACTGCCGGAGGTAATTTCATCGCCACGACTGAGGAAAATTGCCGACGGATTATTCACCTCGCGCAGGCCCTGTTCGGTCATCGCGAACACGCCCAGCTCGTTAACGGCACCAAAACGGTTTTTATGACTGCGAATAGTACGAAAACGCGAATCGGCATCGCCGTCGAGCAGCACGGAACAGTCGATGCAGTGCTCCAGCACTTTCGGACCTGCAAGCGAACCGTCTTTGGTGACGTGGCCAACCATCACGATAGCCACGCCGCGCGTTTTGGCATAGCGCGTCAGGTAAGCCGCGCTCTCACGCACCTGCGCGACGGTGCCCGGCGACGACTGAATATCCGCCATGTGCATCACCTGAATGGAGTCGATAACCATCAGTTTCGGCTGTTCCTGATCGGCAATCTGGCAAATTTGCTCGATGCTGGTTTCGGACAGCATATTCATGTTGGCAGTGGGTAATCCGAGGCGGTGCGCACGCATCGCCACCTGCTGCAATGACTCTTCGCCGGTGACGTACATGGTTTTCATGCTTTCGCTGAGCCTGCACAGAATTTGCAGCAGCAGGGTACTTTTACCGGCGCCGGGATTACCGCCGATCAAAATCGCGCTGCCCGGCACTACGCCGCCGCCGAGCACGCGGTCAAATTCTTTAAAACCGGTGCTGAAACGCGGCGTCTCGTCGAGGCTGATATCTGACAGCTTTTGCACGCGGCTCACGCCCGCATCACCGGCATAACCGGTTAAACGTTCGTTGCGCGCCACGGTAGGCGAAGCAGACAAACGGATTTCGGTAATTGAGTTCCAGGCCTGACAGGCACTGCATTGCCCCTGCCAGCGCGGATAATCTGCGCCGCATTCATTACACACAAATGCGCGTTTTACTGCTTTTGCCAAAATTTACCTCGTTGGGACGTAACGCCCCGTTATTCAGATTACGCCACGCTGCCGCTGAGAATACAGAGCAAACCAATCAGATCCGCATGACGAATGCTGACCTCGGCCTGCTCGTAAACTTTCGGTTTGGCGTGGAAGGCGACGCCCAATCCTGCGACGGACATCATTTTCAAATCGTTTGCGCCATCGCCGATAGCCACGGTTTGCTCTACCGGAATGCCAAGCTTTTCGGCCAGCGCCAGCAGGGTATCGGCCTTGTGTTGCGCGTCGACAATCGGCCCGATCACTTCACCGGTCAGCTTGCCGTCGAAAATTTCCAGCTCGTTGGCGACAGCCGCGACTAGATCCAGCTCGTCACGCAAATAGTTGGCATAATAGGTAAAACCGCCGGACGCGATAGCAACGTGCCAGCCCATTTCCTGCAAACGCGCGACCATTTTGCGCAGACCTGGCATAAATGGCAGCGTTTCGCGAACTTTCAAGAGGATGTTGGCATCGGCATCTTTCAGCGTGCCCACGCGTTGACGCAGGCTGGCGGAGAAATCCAGCTCGCCAAGCATTGCACGTTCGGTGACTGCGGCCACCTGTTCGCCCACGCCCGCGAGTTTGGCAATTTCATCGATGCATTCAATCTCGATTGCCGTAGAATCCATGTCCATCACCAGCAGGCCCGGCGTGCGCATGTGCGGCACTTTACGCAGCGGCGTGAGATCGAATTCAAACTGTTCGGCCAGCATGAAGACGTCGGGAGTCAGCGGACCCGCCAGACGCACCACCTGATAGTCTTCGACCATCCAGGCGCTGACGATAACCAGCGCGCGACCGAGCGCACTCTGGAAACGGCTGAGGCTTAACTTGTCGAGCTTTCTACTGTACAGGAGCCAACCCGTGTGCCCTGCTCGATAATCGAGCGGCATCACTTCGTCACCGCTGAGTGAAAGTGGAAGTCCCGGCCATTGGTGGATCTCTGAAGGAAGATCGCAATAGGTCAGACGGTTTGGCATGATTTCTCCTGTAAGAGCAAAAACTCTGGCGAAAAGCAGAGGGGCCGCGATAAAACGACGCATCAAGCTACCCTATCGCTAACGCTTCTGGCAACATTAAAGTGGTCGAATATCTTAAGGAAACAGAATGGCAGAGGCCAAACTGAAACTTCGCAGACACCGCACGGTTATCGTGCTGATTTGCTTGGCTTTATTAGTTTTATTAATGCAAGGTGCGTCCTATTTTAGCCTAGGCCACCAGTTAGCGCGATCACAACAGGTCGAACAGCTGACTCAAACGCTTGCCCGTCAGGTGGCGTTTTCGCTTGCGCCGCTGATGGACAGCCAGAATGATGGCGCAGACATCGCACAGATTACTACCATTTTAAATCAACTTACCGATCAGAGTCGCATACTTGATGCCAGCGTTTACCAGCTCGACGGCTCGCTGATTGCCCACGCCGGAGAAACCGTGCCGGTGCGCGACAGGCTGGCGCTCGACGGCAAGCGCGCGGGGAGTTATTTCAATCACCAAATCGTGCAGCCGATTGGCGACAAGGCCGGGCCGAGCGGCTTTCTGCGCATGACGTTAGATACGCACGTGCTCGCCACCGAAGCCAAGCAGGTCGATAACACCACCAACCTGCTGCGTCTGATGATGCTGCTGGCGCTGGCGATCGGCATTATTCTGGCGCGTAGTCTGTTGCAAGGCCGCCGCAGCCGTTGGGAACAGTCGCCGTTCCTGCTGACGGCCAGCACGCGTTTGAAGGAGCGCGATGAAGATGACGACTTACCTGCTCACAACCCTGAGCCGCTGGTTATTGCCATCGCTGAAGAGAGAATAGAAGACAAACCGACGCTGACGCCGGAAAAAGAGGCCGAACTCGAAGCCGTGCAGGCCGCGCACCGCAACCTGCAACGCAGCCGCAAGCCGAGAAAACCGAAGAAATAATCAGGCCAGACGGCTGATATTGGCCGTCAGCCTTTCAACCTGCTCGCGCATCTGTAGGGCCAGCTGGCGGAATTCGGCACTGATTGTCGAACACTCCGCCGCCTGCTGCCAAAAATCCAGCGCCCATTTTTGAGCACGCTGCCAGTAAATCCGACTCACCCGACTATCCAATTCAAGCGGCGCGATGCTTTGGCGCATATTCCCGCTGCTGGTCGGAGAAAACGCCATCGGCAACATGTCGTAAACCGGCGAAAGCGCCAGCGGAAGGCTTTTAGGATCAATCAATTTGCTGTCATGACGATCATCAATGAAAGAAAGATTTCCAGCGTGCATGTCACTATTAGCGATAAGCTTGCCGAAGGCGTAAAGCTGGCAAATTTGCTCAAACACAGCCTGCGTAATTACCCCTTCTATTAATAGCCCTTTACCCGCCTCAATCCAGTTTACGGCGCGGCTGCCTAAAAATTCTGCCGCCACGGCTTCTAGCGAGATAAGGCTACGACGTCCGTGCACGCCAAGGCGATCAAAACGCTGTAATTCGAGGAAAACCTCCCCGTGCGGCCCCAAAATTATCTCTGCCAGAGAAGTAGCAATATTTTCGGCGCGCAAGGTAGCCAACGCGATCGCCTCGGCCTGCAATAAATCTGCCCAGCGTGCGGCGTTTTCGTTTGTCGCGCCGAGAGAAAACTTCACTAAAACGTGCTGGCTTTCTTCAGCATCATCGTCGTTTAAGGCCTTGATACAGCTGAACTTTGGCTGTTCACCGCCTGCCGAAGATCCCACCTGCTCACCCGCTAGACTCAGTTCCGCCAGCTTCAAATAACCGTGCAGCCGATTGCCTGCCGAAATCCGGAAATCATCCTGCTCATCCAAAAAGCGCTGATAAGAGGCTTCACCCAGCAGCAAATCACCTACTGTCGCCTCGCCCCATTGCGAGAGGGCGAGCAGCGTGTGTTTTTCCGTCCACAGCCGGATATCTTCTGGTAAATCAAGGTGCGCCGCCATTTCTCGCCCCCAGACTCGCCCTAGAAAACCCTGTGGTCGCATGTCGCTCAAATACCACGGCAAGCCGTCGTGAAGATGCCAGCCGCCAGCGCTATCTTCTACCGCGCAGGCGTCGCCCGGCCAAATAGGAAACAGCGTAGCAATCTGATTAACCTGTCCGTGCTGATTTATTCGATAAAGAGGAAAACGCCTTTCACCCCCTATCTCTCTGCTCAGCGCATAACCGGTGGCTCTGCCTTTCCCCATCTTAAGCACGTGAGGCGCGTCGTTAATTTTGCGCGACAGCGTGGGCTGACTAATATCGAGCGCGGCGATAAGTTCTGCGGCGCTGGCAGGCGCTTGTCGCAGCATTTCTTCAATCGTTTTCATCGCAGCGCGGCCTCGTGAATAGATGAGTGAATAGATGAGTGAATAGATAGCTGAATAGAGCCACAGGAATTTTATAGTCCTAAATAACTATAAATAATAGCCTTTTTACAGCTAATAAATAGCCTGTGAATAGATTGGTGAATAGATAATCTGGATAGGATGAATAGAAAGGCGAAGGTTTTCAAAGCAAAACGGAGGCGCGAGGGCCTCCGTGTGTATCGACTACTTTTTTTATCAAGCTAGTTAGAAAAGAGAAATTACTCTTTGTCGCCCAGCAAGACTGATTCCAGCGCGATTTCGATCATGTCGTTGAAAGTCGTTTGACGTTCAGCCGCCGTGGTTTGCTCACCGCTGCGGATGTGGTCGGAAACGGTGCAGATAGCCAGCGCTTTAGCGCCGAACTCTGCCGCCACGCCGTAAATGCCGGCCGCTTCCATCTCAACGCCCAAAATGCCGTATTTTTCCATAACATCAAACATTTGCGGGTCTGGCGTGTAGAACAGGTCGGCGGAGAAGATGTTGCCCACGCGCGCCTTGATGCCTTTTGCCGCCGCCGCGTCTGCCGCGTGACGCACCATGTCGTAGTCGGCGATGGCCGCATAGTCGTGGTCTTTGAAACGCATACGGTTAACTTTGGAATCGGTGCAGGCACCCATGCCGATCACTACGTCACGCAGCTTAACGTCACTGCGCACCGCGCCGCAGGAACCCACGCGGATGATTTTTTTCACGCCGAATTCGGTGATCAGCTCTTTGGCATAGATTGAGCAGGATGGAATGCCCATGCCGTGGCCCATTACGGAGATTTTACGGCCTTTATAAGTGCCGGTGAAACCCAGCATGCCGCGCACGTCATTCACTTGCTTGATGTCTTCAAGGAAGGTTTCGGCGATGTGTTTGGCGCGCAAAGGGTCGCCAGGCATCAGGACTACGTCTGCGAAATCGCCCATTTCTGCGTTAATGTGTGGCGTTGCCATGGTTTGTTATCCTTGTAGATCTCATTGAGTTGACTGAATCTTCGCAAAAATTTTGCTTTAAAGCATGGATTTTCCGTATTCCATCGGCGACAGGTCGAAATAGTGAGCGACCGTCTGGCCAATATCGGCGAACGTCTCGCGATAACCCAGGAAACCGGGCTTCACTTTCGGGCCATAAATCAGTACCGGAATGTGTTCACGGGTGTGATCCGTGCCGCGCCAGGTTGGGTCGCAGCCGTGGTCGGCGGTGAAGATAATAATGTCGTCATCTTTTACCAACGCCAGCAGTTCAGGCATCCGGCGGTCAAAGAGTTCCAGCGCGGCGGCGTATCCCGGCACGTCGCGGCGATGGCCGTAAGAAGAGTCGAAATCAACAAAGTTAGTGAAGACGATCGTCTGGTCGCCTGCGACTTTCATCTCGGCGACGGTGGCGTCGAACAACGCATCGAGGCCCGTGGCTTTGATCTTTTTGGTGATGCCGACGTGGGCATAAATATCGGCGATTTTGCCGACGGAGACCACTTCGCCGCCCTTTTCTTCCACCAATTTTTTAAGGATGGTTGGCGCTGGCGGTTCAACGGCCAAATCGTGGCGGTTGCCGGTGCGCTCGAAGTTGCCTTTTTTGTCGCCCACAAACGGACGCGCAATCACGCGGCCAATGTTGTAGCCGCCTTCGGTCAGCTCTTCGCGGGCGATTTCGCACAGCTCATACAGGCGATCGAGACCGAACGTTTCTTCATGGCAGGCGATTTGAAACACGGAATCGGCGGAGGTATAGAAGATAGGCTTGCCGGATTTCATGTGCTCTTCGCCCAGCGCGTCAAGTACGACGGTGCCGGAAGAGTGACAGTTGCCGAGATAACCCGGCAGGTTGGCGCGTTCGACCAGCTTGTCGAGCAGCTCTTGCGGGAAGCTGTTTTGCTCGTCGGAGAAGTAACCCCAGTCAAACAGCACCGGCACGCCGGCGATTTCCCAGTGACCGGAAGGCGTGTCTTTGCCCGATGAGAGCTCGCTGGCGTAAGCGTAAGCGCCGATGATTTCGGCGTCAGGAGCCATGCCTTCAGGGAAGCGGCCGGTTGACGCTTCGGCGGCTTTCGCCAGACCCAGGCTGGTCAAATTCGGCAGATGCAGCGGGCCTTGACGGCCAACGTCCGCTTCGCCGCGCGCACAGGCCTCGGCGATGTGACCCAGCGTGTCGGAACCCACGTCACCAAAACGGTCGGCGTCTTTGCTCGCGCCAATCCCAAATGAGTCCAACATCATGATAAATGTACGTTTCATTTCGTTCTCCTGCGCATCATGCGCGTTGCAAACGGCACTTTACGCGCCGTTTTGGTGATTGGGTTAACGGGTCTGTCAGCTGATACGGCGATAGACCACAGGCAGCGTTTCTGGCGCTTCGTCGCTCAGCGTTACGGCTGAACGAACGGCCTCGGCGGCCTGCTGCCACGCCTCTTCGCTGTTGGCATGAATCATCGCCAACGGATGCTGCGTATCGACTTTCTGGCCAATGCGCGACATTTGCGTTAACCCAACGCTGTAATCGATGGCGTCAGTGGCGCGACGACGTCCGCCGCCCATCGCCACCACGCTCATCCCGAGCGCGCGAGTATCCATTGAAGTAATGATCCCCGCGCTTTCTGAATAAACCATTTTACTCAACGTCGCCTGAGGTAAATAGCGATCGTAATGTTCGATAAAATCGATCGGGCCTTTCTGTGCCGCGACCATTTTGCCGAAAATCTCCGCCGCGCGGCCGTTATCCAGCACGGTTTGCAGCTTTTGACGCGCGTCGGCGTCGTTTTCGGCCAGTCCGGCTGACAGCAGCATTTCGACGCACAGCGCCATCGTCACTTCAAGCAGGCGCGGACTGCGATAATCGCCCGTCAGGAATCGCACGGCTTCACGCACTTCCACTGCGTTACCGGCGCTGGAGGCCAGCACCTGATTCATGTCGGTCAGCAGCGCGGTCGTTTTGCATCCGGCCCCGTTAGCCACGTCGACAATTGCCTGCGCCAAATCCTGCGACAGCTCGAAGGTCGGCATAAACGCGCCAGATCCCACTTTGACATCCATCACTAGCGCGTCCAGCCCTTCGGCCAGCTTTTTCGCCAGAATCGAGGCGGTGATCAACGGAATTGAATCGACCGTCGCGGTGATGTCACGGGTGGCGTAAAAACGTTTGTCGGCGGGTGCCAGCGAATTGGTCTGGCCAATAATCGCCACGCCCACGTCTTGAATAATTTTCTTGAAACGATTGTCATCGGGGAAGATATCGAACCCCGGAATACTTTCGAGCTTGTCGAGCGTGCCGCCGGTGTGACCCAAACCGCGACCCGAAATCATCGGAATGTAACCGCCGCAGGCCGCAACCATGGGGCCGAGCATTAACGACGTCACGTCGCCCACGCCGCCGGTTGAATGTTTATCAACAATCGGCCCGTTGAGCGCCAGCTGTTTCCAGCTCAGCACCGTGCCCGAATCGCGCATCGCCATGGTCAGCGCCACGCGTTCTTTCATGTTCATGTCATTGAAAAAGATGGTCATCGCCAGCGCGGCAATTTGCCCTTCCGACACTTTACTGTCGCGCACGCCGTTGATAAAGAACCGAATTTCTTCTTCACTCAGCGCGTGTCCGTCACGCTTCTTACGAATTATTTCCTGAGCCAGAAAGGTTTGTTGTGCAGCAGCCACGTTCTCACTCCAATGGGATACAGAGAGGAAATCACACTATCAGGGATAAAACCGAGGCCGCCGACACAACACTGTGCGGCCACCTCGGAATGCGCATTCAGCCAGTTAATTTAAAATTTAATAACCGCTGCCGGCTTTTTCGCTCTGATGACCCAAAGTGGTCAGCAGGCTCGCCAACAGGCTGGACGCGCCAAAGCGGAAATGGCGGGCGTCGGCCCATTCGCGACCTAAAATGTTGTCGGCCAGCGCCAGATATTGCGCAGCGTCTTCTGCCGTTTTCACCCCGCCGGCAGGTTTAAAGCCAACCGTTTCAGCGACGTTCAGCTCTTTAATTACCGTCAGCATCAGCTCGGCGCTGTGCAGCGTAGCGTTTTCTGCCACTTTACCGGTTGAGGTTTTGATAAAGTCTGCACCCGCGTTGATCGCGATTTCAGAGGCTTTACGAATCAACGCGTCTTGCTTCAACTCACCCGTTTCGATGATAACTTTCAGCAGAATATTGGCCGCGTGACAGGCATCGGCGCACTGTTTTACCAGCTCGGCTCCGACCTGCTCGTTACCGTCGATCAGCGCGCGATAAGGGAAAACTACGTCAACCTCATCGGCACCGTAAGCAATCGCGGCGCGGGTTTCGGCGAGGGCAATGTCGATATCATCGTTGCCGTGCGGGAAGTTAGTGACGGTCGCGATACGAATTTCAGGCGTGCCCTGCTCGCGTAACGCCTTGCGGGCTACCGGAATAAAACGGGGATAGATGCAGATAGCGGCGGTGTTACCGGCCGGGCTTTTCGCCTGCTGACAGAGCGCAATCACCTTTTCGGCGGTGTCGTCTTCGTTCAGGGTAGTTAAATCCATCAGGCCCAGCGCACGCTGCGCCGCTACGGTTAAATCGGTCATAAAACTCTCCACAATTTTCAGTTCTGACACGCCGTCAAAACCGAGCATAAGGTCAGGAATGCAGGCACCCGCGAGCGCCCCGTTTATTCCCGACTCTGGCGAGCAGACGAGAGCAATCGCCCCTCTGTTCAGACTATTTGAACAGCTGGACGTCATCGATGTTGTGCAGTATTTCACACAAAATGAAATTTGATTGCAACGTTACTCAGAATAATGTGATCTAAATCACATTACAGAAGCCTTGCTCAGCGTCAGGCTTAGAATGAAAGTGTATACCCGAATCATGACAATCACTGATTCAGGCAACATCTTTGGGCGTTATCATAGCGCAGAGGTAAATGTGATTTAAATAACATTTACCTTTAATTGCAGACGGCGTAAAAAAATAAATGCTAGAAAAAGCAGGAAGAAAAGGATATTACTCTCGCTGCAAATGTTATTTAAATAACACTTTACTGTTGCTCTAGTTGCGGCAACTTGAAAATGCGCCGCGTATTTTCGCCCAGCGCCCGGGCAATTTCGTGGGGGGATTCGGGTCGCAAGGCACATAGCGCGTCGAAAACCAGCGCCGCGCGTTCGGGTCGATTTGGCTCTCCTTGAAAACCCTGCAACGGCATATCGGGCGCGTCGGTTTCAAGCAGCAGAGAAGAGAGCGGAAGTTGCGCCATTACCTGACGGGTTTTCTGCGCCCTTTCATAGCTGATCGTACCGCCAACGCCAATCGCAAAGCCGAGTTTCACAAACGCCTGCGCCTGTGACAGGCTGCCGGCAAAGCCGTGGACCACGCCGGTCGCGGGCAAATCGACCTTGCGCAGCATCGCGGCCAACTGATCGTGCGTGCGACGCGAGTGCAGGATCATCGGCAGTTCATGCTTTTTCGCCAGCGCAAACTGCGCCTTGAGCAGAAGCTGCTGTTTGTCGAAATCGGGATTTTCCATATAAAGGTCGAGGCCCGTTTCGCCTATCGCCACCAGCTTGCTATCGCGCGCTTCAAGGCGGGCTGCGAGCTGCTCGAGACAGTCATCGGTGTGGCGTTCAATACAAATAGGGTGCAGGCCCAGCGCGGCAAAAATGGGCGCGTGCTGCGCGGCGAGCTTAAGAATAGGTTCAAAGCGCGCCGCCTCAACGGCAGGCACGATAATTTGCCGCACGCCCGCCTCTGCCGCGAGGCGCAGGCTGCTTTCTTCATTGTCGCTAAACGGCGGAAAATCAAAATGGCAGTGGGTATCAATAAATGCGGGCTTCACAACGACTCTCCTTCTCCCTCTATTTTGGCGTTCGAACAGGCGGTTGGCATAGCGGCTTCGTTTATATAGAAGCTTTTTACCTCTTCCGTTTCCGTTACCGGACTGGCGACCACGCGTGAGGCTTCATCCATAAACAGGCTGGCAATCTTGCGCTGCGCGGTGTCGATCGGCGTTTCCGTTAGCGCGATTTCATCGGCAATAACGATCTTTTCGGGCATTAATGGCTGGTTGGCCGCAGCCGCCGCGAGTGGAATTTCATTCGCGGGCACGGTTGCTGGCGTGGTCAATGGCGGCACTACAATGCTCGGACGTCGGACGTTGCGCGGGGTAATAATCGGCATCGGCTGATCCTTTTCCCTCGGCATCAACCAGTGTGACGCAATGGACAAAAAGTAGCGCGCGCAGCGGCGGCCAAGATGATAATCCTGATTCAGCGCCGGTAAACGGCTGCCAAGTGCATGACTCGCCAACGGTTTCGGCGGGAAAATCTCAAAAATCCGCAGGTCGCCGGGCGGATTCTCGATAAATTGCTGGATGCGATAATAGCTCTGCTCGTGATGCTGCACCATATGTACCAGCTGTTGCAGGCTGCTTTCGCTCAGCCACTGCTCCATCCGTTTCATCCATTGCGGGGTATAAAACATCGCGGAGGGCACGGTGCGGATCACCACAATGGTGTCCGCGCCACGACGATAAGCTTCTTCCACGGGAATGGCGTCACTGATGCCGCCGTCCTGATAACTAATCCCGTCGAGATCGACGCCGAGCCGGTAAAAGCCCGGGATCGCGCTCGAGGCTTTAATCACCGGCAACCAGCTTTCGCGGGTCGGTGAAAAATAGCTGGGTTGATAATCATCGCTGCGGCAGGCGCACATCAGGAATTCGCGGCCGTCGATCAACAGCTTTTCGGCGCTGTCCATCGCCAACGGCATGTGTTTGTGGGTTTCGTCGACCAGCCAATCGAGATCGATAAGGTGTCCGCCGCGAACAAAGCGCAGAGGATTAAAAAAGTTTGGGCTGGTGGTGTAACGGGTAATCACGCGTCGGGCATAACCGGCCTGACCGCAAACGTATGCTGAGAGATTTTGTGCACCGGCTGAAGTGCCGATAAGAAGGTCGAAGGGATTAAAACCAGCTCGCTGAAACTCGTCGAGCACGCCTGCCGTGAAAATGCCGCGTTGTCCGCCGCCTTCACATACAAGGGCAATTTTGCCGGGAAGATAGGGTTTATAGGCTAGGGCTTCGAAATTCCCCAGCGTGACCGGAATTCTTTGTCCCATGCAGGCTCCTCAAAATAGTGCTTATATGATGAGCATACTCGGTCTTGGGCCAATCGGTATTGTTGATGCAAAATTCCGGAGATTAAATCGTTACTTCCTGTTAACGACACGCTGCGTCATCCAATAACGCGGCTGAAAAGTTCACCTCGGGGAAATCCTTGCCTTCCCTGCCCCATATTAAGGCGAACTCTCAATAATCTCCGGAATTTAAGATAAAATCAGGAAAAAATCATTTTACCTTTTAGACATTGTAGATGTCAGTCTTTGGCTTTAAAGAGACTAAAGTCTCTTACGGCCGGTAAACAGGCTGACCAGGAACAGAATGATACCTACAACGAAGACGATTTTTGCAGCCCATGCCGCTGTACCAGCCAGACCACCGAAACCTAAAGCTGCCGCGATCAACGCGATGATCAGAAAAATAATACCCCAACGAAACATAAGCTTCTCCTTACCCTAATTAAAATATTCGTACGTCACTCGTTTATGAAATGCGTCTTGAATAACGGTTTATTACTGTAGAAACGTCAATCGGAAGTACAGTATTAAAGATAGCTTGGAATTTAAAAAACGAATGGAAACTCAGTGATTTCTCACGTAAAAAATTCGTAATTCATTTTTTATTCTTGCCGAACTCGTGGTGCTTTACTGCTCTTCCTTGAGCCTATCGCGATTATCGTCGCGATTGTCGTCGTGATTGTCGCAAGAGTCCGCCCACTCAGCGGACCGCGTAATCAGCGAGTTCCTTTCCCTACTTTTAAATCTTATGGCTGAACTTTCAGGTCGTTTTTAACGCTTTTCACGCCATCAACGGTCTTGGCTACGCTTTCAGCGCGAGAAGACTGAGCCTGATCTTTCACCGTACCGGAGAGCTGAACAACGCCGTCGGTCGTTTCAACTTTAATCATGCGTGAAGGGACGATGTCGTCGGCCAGCAGCTTGGCTTTTACTGAAGTTGTGGTTGCAGCATCACCCGCATAACCGCCTACTGACTGCGTTTTGCTGTCTTTAGTATGCAGTTTGTCGCTGACGGATTTCACGCCTTCAACTTTGGTAGCTACCGCGACAGCCTGTTCCGCTTCGGCCTGAGAGCCCACGAAACCGCTCAGAGTCACGACGCCATTGTCTGTTTTGACAGAAATGTCGGTGCTTTTAATGGCTTTATCGTCAACCAGTGCGCTTTTTACTTTCGCTGTGGTGGCGCTGTCGCCCATGTAGCCATCGACTTTCTTCATGGAGCTATCGATTTTTGAACCCGCAGAGCTCGTAGTGTCTGAGGCAGCCAGTGCGCTACCGCTCATCAGCGCGGTACCCAGAACAACGGCCATCATTGAGTATGCAAAATTAGACTTTTTCATCGATTTCTTCCTTACAGTTTGTCAGCCCTAATCGAGGGCTCTTTACGCCACATGGTCGTGACGACTTAAAAGCTTTTTACTGTGATCACGTCTATGTGATTTAAAAAAATTCAGCACAACTCTCTACTTAGTATCCTAAGGCCAGCGTTAACGACTGCCTTTCGTTGTGCGTATATTTAATATAGTCGACCATGAGCAAAACTGTAGTAAGAATGCCTAATTAACCGGTAATACAGATAAGTCTGAGCATTTTCGCGAATTTTAGACTGAAAAAGCGCCAAAACGGGCAATATAATTCCGCAGGTAAACTACTTTTGCGCCATTATGCTGAGCACAGGCGAAAAAAAAGACGGTCAATTGACCGCCTTTTCTAATGTATCAGCACCTGTATCAGTACTGATTTGCTTGCAGGCTTAGTGCTCGCGAGTTTTACGGAAATCGACTTCCGGGTAACGCTCTTTGGTCAGGTTAAGGTTAACCATCGAAGGTGCGACGTAAGTCAGATTGTCGCCGCCATCGAGTGCCAGGTTAACTTCACACTTGCGTTTAAAGTCTTCAAACTTCTTCACGTCTGAACTTTCAACCCAGCGCGCGGTAGAAACGTTGACCGATTCATAAATTGCTTCGACGTTGTACTCGCTTTTCAGACGCGCCACAACCACTTCAAACTGCAGCACGCCGACCGCGCCAACAATCAGATCGTTGTTGATTAACGGACGGAACACCTGCACCGCGCCCTCTTCAGAGAGCTGAACCAGCCCTTTCAGCAGCTGTTTCTGCTTCAGCGGGTCACGCAGACGAATACGACGGAACAGCTCTGGCGCAAAGTTCGGGATACCCGTGAACTTCATGTTTTCACCCTGCGTGAAGGTGTCGCCAATCTGAATGGTGCCGTGGTTGTGCAGACCGATAATGTCGCCTGGGAACGCCTCTTCGACGTGGGAACGGTCGCCCGCCATAAAGGTCAACGCGTCGGAAATGACCACGTCTTTGCCGGTCCGCACCTGACGCAGCTTCATGCCTTTTTCATACTTTCCGGACACAACGCGCATAAAGGCCACGCGGTCGCGGTGTTTCGGGTCCATGTTGGCCTGAATCTTGAACACAAAACCGGTGAACTTTTCGTCGTCGGCTTTAACTTCGCGCACGTCGGTTTTACGTGGCATTGGCGCAGGCGCCCACTCCACCAGCCCGTCGAGCATGTGATCAACGCCGAAGTTACCCAGCGCGGTGCCGAAAAATACTGGCGTTAAATCGCCGCTCAGGAAAGCTTCGTGGTCAAATTCGTGCGAAGCGCCCTGAACCAGATCCAGCTCTTCACGCAGCTGCGCCGCCAGATCTTCACCAATAGCCGCGTCGAGAGCAGGATTATCCAGACCTTTTACGATACGAACTTCCTGAATGGTGTGGCCTTTACCTGTCTGATAAAGATAGGTTTCGTTCTTGTAAAGGTGATAAACACCTTTGAACATCTTGCCACAGCCGATAGGCCAGGTAATGGGTGAACAGGCGATTTTCAGCTCGCGCTCGACTTCGTCCATCACTTCCATCGGGTCGCGGATGTCACGGTCAAGCTTGTTCATAAAGGTCAGGATCGGCGTGTCGCGCAGACGGGTAACTTCCATCAGCTTACGGGTACGATCCTCAACGCCTTTAGCGGCATCGATTACCATCAGACAGCAGTCGACCGCGGTCAGAGTACGATAGGTATCTTCGGAGAAGTCTTCGTGCCCCGGGGTGTCGAGCAGGTTAACCAGCGCTTCGCGATACGGAAACTGCATCACGGACGTGGTGATGGAGATACCACGCTGCTTTTCCATTTCCATCCAGTCGGATTTGGCGTGGTTATTGGAGCCACGGCCTTTTACCGTACCGGCGGTCTGAATCGCCTGTCCGAACAACAGCACTTTTTCAGTAATGGTGGTTTTACCCGCATCGGGGTGCGAGATAATGGCGAAGGTGCGACGTTTGGCGACTTCGAGGGCGTATTCACTAGGAGACATGTTTTTCCACGTTTCTGCGGTTGTCCGCCCTGCATCGGTATTGATTTTACGCCAGAACGGCATCAGGCAAAGCGGTAATAAAAGTTATAGCCGGCTATTTTCTATGATTTGGCGGGGATAGACAATCAATGCTTTCAGATTCGACGTATAAGCGTCCTGATTGCGAGGTGTATAAGGAAGCACAAACGGCAGCGAAAGCGGTTAAATTCAGCGCGATTGCATAAAAATGTGAGTTAGATCACACATAATTTTTGCATAACTTTATCTCTTGCATTAAAAATACCTGTCCCATCACAAAACTGGCCCGGTCCTTTCTGGATAATCGGCCCATAAAAGTTTTACACCGCGTTTCGGCAGCTTTTGTTAACCACAATTGACGCCAAAATCTGAACCCTTTTGCGTGTTTTTAACCTCTATACATCACAAGGATGTATCTTAATGACTAAAAGTAATCGATTGCTTCTCACCTGGATCAGCTTTTTCTCTTACGGACTGACCGGCGCGCTGGTCATCGTCACCGGCATGGTGATGGGCAATATCGCCGCTTATTTCGGCCTGCCCGTTTCCAGCATGAGTAACACCTTCACCTTTCTCAATACCGGTATTTTGGTCGCCATCTTTCTGAATGCGTGGCTGATGGAAGTTATCCCGCTGAAACGCCAGCTTATTTTCGGCTTTGTGCTGATGGTGCTGGCAGTGCTCGGCCTGATGTTCAGCAAAAGTATCAGCGTTTTCTCGCTGTGCATGTTTGTGCTGGGCGTGGTCAGCGGCATTACCATGTCGATTGGGACCTTCCTGATTACTCACCTGTATGAAGGCCGTCAGCGCGGTTCGCGCCTGCTGTTTACCGACTCCTTCTTCTCCATGGCCGGGATGATTTTCCCTGTGGTAGCGGGCATCTTGCTGGCGCGCAGCATTGGCTGGTACTGGGTTTATGCCTGCATCGGCGTGCTTTACGTGGCGATTTTTGTGCTGACGCTCATGGCCGATTTCCCGATTCTGGGCAAAAAAGGGCAAAGCGAACATCACGTCGTGGCGAAAGAGAAATGGGGCGTGGGCGTGCTGTTTCTTTCCGTTGCCGCGCTGTGCTACATCCTCGGCCAGCTGGGCTTCATTCAGTGGGTGCCAGAATATGTGACCAAAACCTTTAATCTTGATATTAATCAGGCCGGTAGCCTGGTCGGCGATTTCTGGTTGTCCTACATGATTGGTATGTGGGTGTTCAGCTTCGTGCTGCGTTTCTTCGACCTGCAACGCATCGTGACGTTACTGACGCTGCTGGCAACCGCCGCAATGTATCTGTTTATCTCGACCACTAATCCGGCGCATCTGGCTTACGCGATTATGGCGCTGGGCTTTGTATCGAGCGCGATTTACACCACCATTATTACGCTGGGTTCTTTGCAGACCAAGGTGGCGTCGCCGAAGCTGGTGAACTTTATTCTGACCTGCGGCACGGTCGGCACCATGTTGACCTTCGTGGTAACGGGCCCGATCGTGGCGAAAGATGGCGCGCACGCGGCGCTGGCGACGGCAAATGGCCTGTACTTCGTGGTGTTTGTAATGTGTCTGCTGCTGGGCTTTGTGACCAAGCATAAGCTGCACGACCACAAATAATTCTTATCAGGAATAGTCATCACCACGGTGAGCGACACTCTCGATAGAAACAGAAAGCGGACTTTTAAGTCCGCTTTTTTTTAGCCTATCGGCAGCGCCATGATGATGGCATCTTCGCGGCCGACGGCGGCGGGATAATAGTTGCGACGGATAGAAACTTCGTTGAAACCCATGCTTTCGTAGAGAGAGATGGCCCCGCGATTCGACGCCCTCACCTCAAGCCACAGCGTAAAAATATCGCGCGGCTCTAACTGCGCCAGCACTTCTTCCAGCAAAATACGCCCTAAGCCCTGACGTTGATAAGCCGGATCGATGGCGATATTAAACAGCGTGGCTTCGTCGAGAACAGTTTGCACGATAGCAAAACCGACCATCTTGCCCTGCTGCTCGAGCTTCAAATTGATATAACGTTCGCCCTGATTGCTGGCAAAGGTTTTTTCACTCCAGGGAAAGGCGTGGCTGGCCTGTTCGATTTCAAACGCGCGATTCAGATCCGCGGGGGTCAGGGTAGAAATGTTGTTCATTTTCACAAATCTGCTGCCAGAGCGCGCGTTTTGCTCCAGCGTTTTGAGAAAGCTCGGCCAGTGCCGGGCTAGATAACTGCGCGCCCGCGACCGTTAACGGTTCGCTGATGCCCAGTCGCCATGAATTGCAGTGAGTCTCCGTCGGCAGCATTTTTACCTGTTCCGCCTGCAGGCAGTAAACCTGTGCGGGATGCAGATTCAAGCTGCGGATCACGTCATTTATCAACGGATTGCCTTCCGGCGGCAGCACGTCCGCAACGATTAACAGCTGCGTTTGCTCAGGCAGACTGACGGCCACTTCACCTTGTAAAACCGTGGGGCGGCGCAGCGTCCACTGGGTAATTCCCAGTTGCTGTAACAGCCAGTCACGTCTTGTTGCCATGCTTTTTCCTGCCCGTTGGCCACTCTTATAGCGCGCTATGCTAGCAAACACATCGAACCTGCGCCAATAAACCTCTATAATGCCGCCCATATTCCTGAGGAGCCTTATCTGATGTCAGCATTAACCCCGGCCAGTGAAGTCATACTGCGCCACAGCGATGATTTTACCGGCCGCCGCGTACTGTTCGCGGGCGATTTACAAGATGACCTGCCAGCCGATTTCGATGCCGAAAGCGTGCGGGTCCATACCAATCAATATCACCACTGGCAGTTGCTTAACGCGTCGTTGAAAGATGACGTGCAGTTTGGCCTGGTGGCGGATGCCGAGTTTATCGCCGAGAGCGATACGCTGATTTACTACTGGCCGAAGAGCAAACAGGAAGCCAAATTCCAGCTGTTCAACCTGCTTTCCATCCTGCCGGTCGGCATCGATATTTTTGTCGTGGGTGAAAACCGCAGCGGCGTGCGCAGCGCGGAAGAGATCTTGGCCGAGTGCTGCCAGCTGGATAAAATCGACAGCGCGCGTCGCTGTGGTCTTTATCATGGCCGTCTCGAAAAGCAGCCAGAGTTTGACGCCGATGCGTGGTGGCAGACCTATATGGTTGAAGACGTGACGATCAAAACCCTGCCGGGCGTGTTTAGCCGTGAAGGTCTGGACAGCGGTAGCTATCTGTTAATCAACACCTTTGAAGAGCCGATTAAAGGCAAAGTGCTGGATATCGCTTCCGGTTCAGGCGTGTTGGCCTCTGTGTTGGCGACCTATTCGCCGAAGATGAAAGTGACGTTGAGTGACGTTGGTGCCGCCGCGTTGGCCGCCAGCCGCGCCACGCTTGAGGCTAATGGCCTGCAGGGCGAAGTCATCGCCAGTAATGTCTACTCCGACATTAAAGGCCGTTTCGACATGATTATTTCAAACCCGCCGTTCCACGAAGGTTTGCAAACCAGCCTGAGCGCTTCCGAGCAGCTGATTCGCGGTGCGGTTAACCATCTGAATATCGGCGGGAAACTGCGTATTGTTGCTAACGCCTTCCTGCCTTACGCCGCGCTGCTGGACGCCACGTTCGGCAACCACGAAGTGCTGGCGCAGAACGGCCGTTTCAAAGTGTACGAAGCCACCCGTGGCCGTCCACCGCGCGACGACAAGAAGAAAAAGCGTTAATTCTGTATTAATTCCAAGACCGCCGGGGTGTATCTGCCTCCTGCTGCGGAATGTAGAGGAAAGGCTGCTTCAATCGCCGCGAGTTCGGCTTCATTCAGGATGACATCAAGCGCGGCGATGTTTTCTTCCAGATAAGTTCGACGTTTCGTTCCCGGGATTGGCACAATATTTTCACCCTGTGCCAAGACCCACGCCAACGCCAGTTGAGAAGGCTTCACGCCTTTTTCGCTGGCTATTTCCGCCACTTTGTCGGCCAACTGCAGGTTTTTGACAAAGTTTTCACCCTGAAAACGCGGATTCCCCTTTCTGAAATCATCCTCGGCAAAATCATCTACCGAGCGAATTGCACCGGTCAAAAATCCACGTCCCAACGGGCTGTAAGGCACGAAGGCCACGCCGAGTCGCTCGCAGGCGGGCAAGATGCTGGCTTCCACGTCGCGGCTCCACAATGAATATTCACTCTGTAACGCGCTGATTGGATGGACTTTATGCGCTCTTTCCAGCGTCGCCGCCGAAATTTCGCTCATGCCGATGTAGCGAATTTTACCTTCACGCACTAAATCGGCCAGCGCGCCCACGCTCTCTTCAATCGGCACGTTTGGGTCGGCACGGTGCTGATAATAGAGATCGATGACCTCGGTTTTTAAACGCTTTAAACTGCCCTCAACCGATTGACGAATGTAGTCCGGATGCCCATTGCTGCCGCGCGCCTTTGGATCGTTTGAATCCCGTACGATGCCAAATTTGGTGGCTAAAAAAACCTTGTCACGACGGCCAACCAACGCGCGCCCCAACAACGATTCATTAGTATACGGACCATAAACATCGGCAGTATCCAGCATCGTGACACCCAGTTCCAGCGCGCGATCCAGCGTCGCCAACGACTCTTTCTCATCCATATTTTGAGTGTAAAACTCACTCATTCCCATGCATCCCAACCCTAAAGCTGATACCCACGGACCGTTTTTTCCCAACTGACGCTGCTTCATTATGTTTTCCTTTTGAAAGTCGAATTGATGAAAACAGTGTGGTTGTTTGCTGAATAAAGATAAATATGCAGAAACGTGCAACACTGTTTGCCATTCCTGAACAATGAGGAGAGGGTGTGGATCAGATTCAAGCGATGCGGATATTTATTCGTATCAAAGAGTTAGCCAGCTTTAGTCGCGCAGCGGAAGATCTGGATTTACCTCGCGCGACAGTCAGCACTACGCTAAAAAATCTTGAGCAACGTTTAGGCGTGCGGTTGTTTTTGCGCACCACGCGACAGGTAAAAATTACCGTAGAAGGTGAGCTCTATTATCAGCGGTGTATCCAGCTGATTTCAGCGTTCGATGAAACGGAAAACCTGTTTGCCCATCAGCAAGCCCAACCTGCGGGCAGCGTACGTATCGACATGCCACATTCGTTGGCACGCGAAATTGTGCTGCCTGCGCTGCCGAAATTTAGTGCGCGTTATCCCCATATCAGCCTCACCGTTAGCGCCAATGACAACGCCGTCGATCTGCTGCATCAGGGCGTGGACTGCGTGATCCGCGCCTGGCCGTCTGAAAATGAAAATTTGCAGTCGCGCCCGATTGCCATGCTGCCGCAGACGACCTGCGCCTCGAAAGATTATCTGCAACGTTTCGGCAATCCACACAGCGTGGAGGATTTAGCGGGTCATCAGGCCGTGGGCTATTTCTTTGCTCATCAACGACCTGAGTCACATTTGGAATTCAGCGTAGGTCATCAGATTCAGCGTGTGCCATTGGCCCATACCCTGACCGTCAGCGGCGCAGACGCCTACATTGCTGCCGCAAAAGCCGGTTACGGGCTGATTCAAACCTCGAGACAGGTAGTGAGTCAGGAAATAGCGCGGGGAGATTTGGTGGAAGTGTTGCCGCAGCTCACGCCGCCGCCGATGCCGCTGTATATAATGTATCCGCCCGGCCGCTTTCTTGCGCCGCGCGTGAGAGTGTTGCTGGACTGGTTAATCGAATTATTTGCTCGGCTCTGATCTCTCGTAAAACAAGCGCATAAAACGCTTATAAAACCAACAACAAGCAGCAGCGATGAGAGATAAAACGTCGATTGATGCTTAAAACGCCGCTTTTTCCAACAATCGCCGCGAAACGGTGAAATAACTATTGACGCCCCCGTGAAAATCTCTAGAATTCGGCCCCGTGGTTGTCTTAGTCGTATAGATGAGTTTATGCGCTGAGAACGGATTGCGAAGGTGGCGGAATTGGTAGACGCGCTAGCTTCAGGTGTTAGTGTTCTTACGGACGTGAGGGTTCAAGTCCCTC
>NZ_JAWUEA010000039.1:0-37834 GCF_036663475.1 Rouxiella sp. T17
GCTTTCTGCACGGCGTCCATGCTGAGTGCGCGGATAGCGTTCGCAAGCTCTTTACGAGAGGACATGTTCTACTCCAGTTGATTACAGTTGAGCGGACAGCATATCTTCCAGCTTCTGCTGGTCGACAGCGAACGTACGGATGCCTTCAGACAGCTTCTCAACCGCCATTGGGTCTTGGTTATGCTGCCAGCGGAACTCTTCTTCGGCCAGCGGGGCTGGCTGGTGGTAGGCTTCGGTCGACGGAGTCAGTTTACGTTCAACCGGCGCGTCGCTGTTTTTCAATTCTTCGAGCAGGTTCGGAGAAATCGTCAAACGGTCACAGCCGGCCAGCGCCAGAATCTGATCCACTTTACGGAAGCTCGCACCCATGATAACGGTCTGGTAGCGATGTTCTTTATAGTACTTATAAATGTCGGATACGGACTTCACGCCCGGATCTTTAGCCACGTCATAAGCCGCGTTCGGGGTTTTGGCTTGATACCAGTCGTAGATACGGCCTACGAAAGGTGAAATCAGGTAGACACCGGCTTCGGCGCAGGCGCGGGCCTGAGCAAAGGAGAACAGCAGGGTCAAGTTACAGTTAATGCCTTCTTTTTCCAGCTCTTCTGCCGCCTTGATGCCTTCCCAAGTGGAGGCCAGCTTGATCAGAATGCGGGATTTTTCAATGCCGTGCTCCTGATACATGCCAATCAGCTTGCGCGCTTTTGCTACGCACATGCCGCGGTCGAAAGACAAACGCGCGTCGACTTCGGTCGAAATACGGCCCGGAACGCTTTTGAGGATCTCGAGACCAATATTCACGGCCAGCTTGTCGGAGGCGTTAATGATTTGCGTTTCTTTCGTGCCGCCCTGTTTGCGGGCGTAGTCGAGCGCTTCTTTAATCAGAGACTGGTATTGAGGAAGGTCGGCAGCTTTGAGAATCAATGAAGGGTTGGTGGTCGCGTCCTGCGGTTCGAAATGGCGGATGGACTCAATGTCACCGCTATCCGCAACGACCGTGGTTAGCTGTTTGAGTGCGTCTAACTGGTTCATCTCTAGCTCCTTAAGAAGAATCGATACAGCATCATGTCATTACATTTTAATTAGAGTACATAGACTGCATCATTTTATTAACACATTGAATGCGCTTTTTCTTATTGTTGTGATGGGCCAGAACTATGGCTATTGAAATCAACAGGTTAGAGAGGCCTGTTGGCGGGCCTTAATTGCTGGGAGACAGCAAGGCCCGCAGAAGCAAAAACATTACGCGCTTTTCAATCCTTCATAATAGCCAATTTTCTCGACTTTGCTGGTTGAGCCGCCGCCTTCGAATTCGGATGCCAACCACGCTGCCACGATCGATTTAGCCAATTCAGGACCAATAACGCGTGCCCCCAAGGTCATGATCTGCGCATTGTTGCTTTTACGGGCGCGTTCGGCGGAGTAGGTGTCGTGGCACTGCGCGGCGCGAATGCCGGGCACTTTATTCGCCACAATGCTCATTCCGATACCGGTACCGCACAGCAAAATCCCGCGCTCGAATTTCCCGTCTTTAACGGCCGTAGCCACGGTGAAAGCAATATCCGGATAGAGCGGATTGTTGGCATCCTGACTGTAATCAGCCACTTCTAGACCTTGTGCCTGAATATAGGCTTTGACGATGTTTTTCAGTTCAATCGCCGCATCATCGGCGCCAATCGCAATAGGTAACATAATTTTTCCTGCCTGATTAGTCAGTTATGACAGTGAGCGTGCGTGATGGCGTCTACTGCAACGGCCATTTTTATGCTGCGACCACAAAAAGCAAGCGTGCTGCGCAACGAGTGATAAACAAGATAACGCAAATTAAAACATATGTTCAATAGGTGTTCATATGTTTTTGTGATGGCGATCGATAATGGGGCTGGTGAATTAAATGTTTTGAACAAAAGAGGGAGTTTTATCTTAGTTAACCCGTTTGCCTCAGGTTTTAGAGTCTCGTCACACTTTTGTTATTAGGTTGTAGGCAATGTTAAGCGAAAGATATAGTGTTCATATGTTCACCCATGGAATTAATGAACAACTCAAAACCCGTCAGAGGATGAGACCGTGAAAACACCCTGCAAAAGCCCTACAAGAATTGAACATTTTGCAGCGTCGGATGAGTCATCCCGCGCTTTTGAACGCTGCTCGTACCAGCACGCCAGAAGCTCCTCAGTCAATGCTTTGCCTGCCCGCGGGCAGAAGGGGTAAGAAAATGACCACGCAGCATTTATCTAATCAGGAAGCATCAATACCGGGGGCCGCCGAAAAATCGGCGATTCGCAAAATCTGTATTCGTCTGGTGCCCTTCGTGGCGCTGATGTTCTTTATTAACTTCCTTGACCGGACCGCCATCTCTTTCGCGGGTCCAAACGGCATGATTAAGGATCTGGGGATTCAGGTTGCGCAGTTTGGTCTGGCATCCGGCATCTTTTTTGTGGGCTACATCCTGCTTGAAGTGCCGAGCAATCTGGCCTTGCATCGCTACGGCGCACGTCGCTGGTTGGCGCGCATCATGGTTTCGTGGGGTATCGTTTCGTTGCTGTTTACCTGGGTAAGCAGCGTCGAAGGGCTTTACGGCCTGCGTCTGCTATTGGGCGTGGCAGAAGCTGGCTTCTTCCCGGGAGCCATTTTCTTCCTCAGTGCCTGGGTTCCGGCGCGCTATCGCTCCAAAATTCTGGCGCTGTTCTATCTCGCTCAGCCGCTGACCGTGGTCTTTGGTGCGCCGCTGGCCGCGTGGTTTATCAATCAACATGGCCTGTTTGGACTCGAAGGCTGGCGCGTGATGTTCCTCGGCGTTTCTATTCCGGCGATTCTTATCGGGATTGCAGCCTGGTTCTATCTGGTTGATAAGCCTAAAGATGCTAAATGGCTGACCACTGAAGAGCGCGTCTGGCTTGAAACCGAGCTGGAAAAGGAAGAAAGCGGCAAGAAAACGACTCACGGACATCAGGGCCTGAAAGCCGCCTTCACCAGCGGCCGCGTCTGGATGCTGTGCATGATTTATTTCGGCTTCGTTTATGGCCTTTATGCGCTGGCATTCTTCCTGCCGACCATCATCGGCGGATTCCAGCAGCAGTTCGGCGTGACCTTCACCGTGCTGCAAAAAGGGCTGGTTACCGGCATTCCTTATCTGGTTGCTGCCGTGGTGATGTTCTTCTGGTCGCGTGACGCCTCAAAACGCGGCTGCAAAACCTGGCACATCGCGCTGCCTGCCTTAGTCGGTGGGATAAGCGTGCCGCTGGCGCTGTACATGGATTCTCCGGCGGCCACTATCGCCGTGATCACCATTACCGCCTGTTCCATCTTTGCCGCGCTGCCGAATTTCTGGACCCTGCCGACGCAGTTCCTGTCCGGCGCTTCTGCCGCGGCTGCCGTGGCATTAATCAACACCCTTGGCAACGTCGCCGGTTTCTCTGCCGGATACGTGACCGGTGCGCTGCACGATGCCACGTCTAGTTATACGGTTCCGATGATGGTGGTCGGCGGATTCATGCTGCTTTCGGCGGTATTGATGGTGCTGCTGCGCGCGACCCAGCGTCCGGTAAAACCGGCTGCCTCCACCCTTAAAGACTCGACTTCCGCAAAAGCTGTCTAGGAGTAGTGAAATGACCTATTTATTCAACAAGCCTTCAGCGTTTGCCAATGAGCTGATCGAAGGATTCGTCGCAGCGCATGCTGCAAAAGTTCGCCAGGTGCCGGGCGGCGTGGTTCGCAGCACGCGCAGTAAACCGGGCAGCGTCGCTGTCGTGATTGGCGGGGGATCAGGTCATTATCCAGCCTTTGCGGGATTAGTCGGGCAGGGCATGGCGCACGGCGCGGCGATGGGCAATCTGTTTGCCTCGCCGTCGGCGCAGCAGATTTGTACCGTGGCGCGCGCGGCCAATAACGGCGGCGGCGTGCTGCTGACTTTCGGCAACTATGCCGGAGACGTGCTGCACTTTGGACTGGCCCGCGATCGTCTGATTGCCGAAGGCATTCCGTGCGAAATCGTGCTGGTAACCGACGATATTTCCAGCGCCAGCAAGGCCGAACGCGAAAAGCGTCGTGGCGTAGCGGGCGATTTGGTGGTGTTTAAAGCCGCCGCCGTCGCCGCCGAGCAGGGCCTGTCGCTGGTCGAAGTGACGCGCATTGCCCGACTGGCAAACCAGCGTATCCGTTCGTTCGGCGTCGCCTTCAGCGGCTGTACGCTGCCGGGCGCGGATCATCCTTTGTTTAGCGTGCCGCAGGGCAAAATGGCGCTCGGCATGGGGATTCACGGCGAACCGGGCATTGGCGAATCGGATATTCCGACCGCCGACGAACTGGCCGAAGTGTTGGTTAAAAGCCTGCTCGATGAGTTACCAGACGACGTCGCCAACGCCAGGGGGCAACGCGTCGGGGTAATCCTTAACGGGCTGGGTTCGGTGAAATACGAAGAGCTGTTCGTGGTTTATCGCCGCATTGCCCAGCTGTTGAGTGAAGCGGGCATCGAGGCGGTCGACGCCGAAGTAGGCGAATTCGTCACCAGCTTTAACATGGCGGGCGCGTCTCTGACGCTGTTCTGGCTTGACGAAGAGCTGGAAGCGCTGTGGCGCGCACCGGCCGATGCGCCAGCGTTTCGCAAAGGTTCGGTGATTGCCGCCGAGCCGCTGGCAGCGCAAAAAATCGATGAAGCGGTAACGATAAACGTGCCGCACGCCAGCGAAGCGTCGAAAAAAGCCGCCCAGTGTATGGTCGGCGTGTTGAACAACTTGGCGCAGACCATTGTCACGCACGCCGATGAATTGGGCAGAATCGACGCCGTCGCCGGAGACGGTGACCACGGAATCGGCATGGAGCGCGGGGCGTTGGCCGCGGCAGAAAAAGCCGCCGAAATGCTGCTGCGCGGTGCGGGAGCCGGCACGTTATTGCAACAGTCTGCCGATGCCTGGGCCGACCGCGCGGGCGGAACTTCCGGTGCGCTGTGGGGCATGGCGCTCAACGCGCTGGGCACCGTATTCGGCGACGAAAAATATCCCGACGCCCACAGCGTGGCGGAGGGCGTGCGCAAAGCCAAAGAGGGCATCATGCACTTTGGTAAAGCCAAGGTCGGCGACAAAACGCTGGTCGACGTGCTGGTTCCTTTCAGCGACACCCTGAGCGCGCGCGTTCAGGCCGGTGACGATTTCGCCCTCGCCTGGGAACTCGCTGCGCAGGAAGCCGACACGCAGGCCAAGGCCACCGCGCATCTGCGACCAAAAATGGGCCGCGCGCGTCCGCTGGCAGAGAAGAGTTTGGGCACGCCAGACGCCGGTGCCGTTTCACTCGCCTTAATCGTCAACGCGCTGCTGCCTTTATTTAGCGGCACGAAATCTTCACCGATCACGCCGCGCGAGGAGCAAGTCTAATGAAACCGCAACTGACGCTGGGGGTGAGCCTCAAGATGTATTTTGGCTATCAGCAGACGCTGGAATGGTCGCGGCAGATAGCTGAAATCGTTAAAAATCATCCGGTTACTCGCGACGGGCACCGCGACGGACTGGTTGAGCTGTTTGTGTTTCCCTCTTTACCGGCGATTGCGGGCGCGATAGAGGCTTTTCGCGGTACCTCGGTCAACGTCGGCGCGCAGAATATGTTTTGGGAAGATGCGGGCGCTTACACCGGCGAAGTCAGCGGCGCGATGCTGCGCGAAATGGGCTGCGGTTATGTTGAAATCGGCCACGCCGAACGCCGCCGTTATTTCGCCGAAAATGACAAACAGATCGCGGATAAAACCACGGCTGCGCTACAAAATTCGCTGATCCCCGTGATTTGCATTGGCGAAGCAGAGCGCTGCACGGCGGCGCAGGCGATTGGACAGGCTGTCGCACAGGCGCAGCAGGCGCTGGGTCCGGCAGAAAAAGCGGGCCTGAGCGGCGACGCAATTCTGGCCTACGAACCGCAATGGGCGATTGGCGCGAAAGAGCCTGCCTCGGCGGAATTTATCGGCGAAGTCTGTGAAGGGTTGGCGGCGCGTTTGTCATTAAGCAGCGCGCACGGCGATCGTCGCGTGATTTACGGCGGCAGCGCGGGTCCGGGACTCTTGACCCAACTCGGCAGTCGCACCGGTGGCCTGTTCCTCGGCCGTTTTTCGCACCAACCGGCGGCCTATAAAGCCATTCTCGATGAAGCGTCTGCGCTTCTTCTTTCCACTGCCAACAGGAGCTAATGATGGCGATTGGACTTAGCACTTATGCCTATTTCTGGCGTCTTTCCGAGCGAGTCCCCGCGCCAATGGGGCTGGATGCCATGTTGGAAAACACCGCCGAGCTGGGCGGCAAGGTTTTTCAGATTTGTGATTACGCGCCGATAGAAAGCCTGTCGGCAGAAGGCCTCGAAAAGCTGAGGCAGCGCGCGGAGGCGCTCGACGTGGTGCTCGAATTAGGCACGCGCGGGCTGAAAGCCGACCATCTTGGCCGCTATTTGCAGCTTGCCAGAGCGCTGGATGCCAAAATTTTGCGCTCGATGTTCAACAGCCCTGATTCTCGTCCGACCCTCGACGAGGCGCAGCAGCAATTGGCGCAAATTTTGCCTGAATTTGAACGTCATGAAATTGCGCTCTGTATCGAGACTTACGAGCAGGTGCCGACCGCCAGCAATCTGGCCGTAGTAAAACATTTTAATTCGCCGTGGCTCGGCATTTGCCTTGATCCGGCCAACTGCGTGGCGGCGCTGGAAACCCCGAAAGAGGTGATCAGCAGCACCGCGCCTTACGTGCTCAATCTGCACGTTAAAGATTTCGCCTTCTCGCGCCGCGACGGCTGGGTTGGATTCACCTTCGCGGGCTGTCCGATGGGCGAAGGCCTGCTGGACTACGACGCGATGGTCGCCGAGGTGCAGCCCGACGCGCGCGGCATTAATCAGATTATCGAACACTGGCTGCCGTGGCAGGAAGACGCCGACGCGACCTGTGCCATGGAAGATGCCTGGACGCGTCACAACCTTGAATTTCTGCTGGCTCGACAGGCCGCACGCTAGGCCGATTGTCGAGACATGAACGCTAATTTTATACATTCGCCAATATTTCAGTGAGGAACAGATTATGACAACGACTTTGAAAACCATTACCGTTCTGGGTGCCGGTGGCAAAATGGGCATGCGTATTTCTGCCAATTTCCAGAAAAGCGGTTATCAGGTGTTTTACTGTGAAAACTCGCCGCGCGCGCAGGAGCAGGTTTCAGCGCAGGGCCGCGAAATCTCCGAAGCCGACAGCGTTGTGCCATTAAGTGACGTAGTCATTCTGGCGGTGCCGGATATCGCGCTGGGTGCGGTTTCGACCGCTATCGTTCCGAAAATGAAAGCGGGCGCGGTGCTGCTGACGCTGGATCCGGCGGCCGCTTACGCCAACCTGATAGCCCAGCGTGACGACATCAAATACGCCGTGGCGCACCCGTGTCACCCGTCCGTGTTCCTTGAGCGTTACACCAAAGAAGAGCACGCCGACGCCTTTGGCGGCATTGCGGCGATTCAGCACGTGGCAGCCTCTTACGAGCAGGGCAGCGAAGCCGATCGTACCGAGTTGGCGAAAGTGGTCAGCATCATGTACGGCCCGGTTGAGCAGGTGCATTGGGTAACGGTAAAACAGCTGGCCTATCTCGAGCCAACGCTGGTAGAAACCGTCGCCTGTATGGTCGGTTCTTTCATGAAAGAAGCGCTGGACGAAACCGTGAAATCTTGCGGTGTGCCTGAAGAAGCGGCCAAAGCGATGCTTTATGGTCACATTCAGATTGCGCTGGCCGTGGCCTTCCGCAGCACCAACCCATTCTCCGACGCCTGCATGATTGCGATGGAATATGGCCGCGAAAAAATCATCAAAGAAGACTGGAAACAGATTTTCGAAGAGAAAGAGCTGGATATCGTGATTGCCCGCATGCTGAAAATCGACGCTATCAAACGATAATCGCTATCGGCTTTGTGTTAGAAACTGAAAGCTAAAACAGAAACGGTGATGCAGACTTTTGTGGTTCGCATCCCGTTTCTCTCTTCCCGTACTCTCTTCCCGCCTTGTTACTGTCATCCTGTCGTTATGCCCTAACAGTTGTGAACCTGGCAGTCATAAAACATCTGGCAATCACAAACCATATAGTCTGGCAGTCACAAACCATATAGTCATAAAACCTCGAATAGCGTATAAAAAGGCAGAATTTGCCAGGAGAATCGAGCCGTCAATGGAAAAGCAAAACATCATTCAAGATAACGAACTTTTGACCGAGATCGCCGTCGCCTATTATCAAGACGAAATTACTCAGGAAGAGATCGCTAAAAAGTTCGGTATTTCGCGTATCAAAGTTGGGCGTTTGCTCAAACGGGCGAAAGAAGAGGGCATCGTTGAAATAAACGTGCGCTATCACCCCGTGTTCAGTACGCGTCTCGAGCAGCAGATGCTGGAACGTTTTCCGATTAAACGCGCGCTGATTGCGCTCGATCATCAGGACGAAGAAGAGCAGCGTCGTCAGGTGGCCGCGTTGGTTTCGAACTATCTGGCTTCGACGCTAAAAGATCAAACGGTCGTCACGGTCGGGCAGGGGCGAAACGTTGCCGCCGTGGCCGATCATCCGGGCAGCATGCCTGAACGGCAGTGCAAGTTTATTTGCGGTATTGGCGGCACGCATCGCCCGGGCGACTCGATTAATGCCGATCATATCAGCCGTCGGTTGGCGAAAAAGTTTGGCGGCATCAGCGAAACGCTTTATGCGCCGGCCTATGTCGAAGAGAAATCCCAGCGCGAAGCGTTTATGCGCAATGGCACCATTAATGAAACGCTGGATCGCGCCCGCAAGGCGGATATCGCGCTGGTTGGTATCGGCGATATGAATGAAAACAGTTACATGGTCAAGCTGGGCTGGTTTACGCCGCATGAGATAATTGATGCCAACCTTAATCAGGGCGTTATTGGTGACGTGGCAGGTTATGACTTTTTCAACGCCCAAGGCCAGCACGTTGACACGGTGATGAACGAGCGCGTCATCGGGCTGAGTATCGACGAGCTGAGGCAGATCCCGTGCGTGATTGCCATCGCCTCGGAAAATACCAAGGCGCTGGCGATTTTGGGCGCGCTGCGCACCGGGGCGATCGACATTATTGCCACCTCGGCGCTGAATATCCGCACGCTGCTCAACATGTCTCAGTAGTAAAGAGTGTCGCAATAGTAAAGAGTCTTTAAAACTCTTTAGCCTTTCTTCGCCTGCACCAGCCATTTATCCAGCTCGTTGGCGAACTGTTGGCGGTCGCGCTGGTTTAACGCCGGTGGACCGCCAGTCTGCACGCCGCTGGCGCGCATGGTGTCCATGAAATCGCGCATATTCAGCCGTTCGCGGATGGTTTCGGTGGTGTAACGTTCGCCGCGCGGATTCAGCGCCACGCCGCCTTTTTCGATAACTTCCGCCGCCAGCGGAATGTCCGCCGTAATCACCAAATCACCCGTTTCGACACGTTTAACAATTTCATTGTCGGCGACGTCAAATCCGGCTTCGACGCGCAGCGTGCGCAAAAAGCGCGACGGCGGCGTGCGGATAATCTGGTTGGCGACCAGCGTCACCATTACGCCCGTGCGTTCGGCGGCGCGGAATAACACCTCTTTGATGACGTTCGGACAGGCATCGGCATCGACCCAAATCTGCATTATTTCGCCTCCGCCAGCCAGTCACGAACCGGCAGGAAATCGCGGTACAGCGCGGCTTCAGGGCTATTTTCTTCCGGTTCGAAACCGTATTCCCAACGCACCAGAGGCGGCATCGACATCAAAATAGATTCAGTGCGACCGCCTGTTTGCAGGCCAAAGAGTGTGCCACGGTCCCACACTAAATTGAATTCTACGTAACGCCCACGGCGATAGAGCTGGAAATCGCGTTCGCGTTCGCCCCAGCTTAACGCTTTACGTTTTTCAACGATGGGCAGGTAAGCGTCGGTAAAGCCGTTGCCGACCGCCTGCATAAAGGCGAAGCATTCAGTGAAATCGGGGGTGTTCAAATCATCGAAGAACAGGCCGCCAATGCCGCGCGCCTCGTTTCGATGCTTGATAAAGAAGTAGTCGTCGCACCATTTTTTATATTTTGAATAGACGTCGTCGCCAAACGGCGCGCAGAGGTTGGCGGCGGTTTGGTGCCAGTGGCGGGCGTCTTCTTCAAAGCCGTAATAGGGCGTCAGGTCGAAACCGCCGCCAAACCACCATACGGGATCTTCGCCGGGTTTTTCGGCAATGAAGAAGCGCACGTTGGCGTGGCTGGTGGGAATGTACGGGCTTAATGGATGAATAACTAAAGAGACGCCCATCGCCTGAAAGCTGCGGCCCGCCAGCTCTGGACGGTGCGCGGTCGCTGACGCGGGAAGGGTGGCGCCGGAAACGTGGGAGAAATTAACGCCAGCCTGTTCAAACAGCGCGCCGTTGGTCAACACCCGACTCTGGCCGCCGCCGCCTTCTTCTCTAACCCATTGATCTTGTTTGAACTGCGCGCGGCCATCGGCGGCGGCCAGTTTTTGGCAAATTTGCTCTTGCAGGGTCAACAGAAAGGCTTTTACTTGGTCGATATCAGGTAATTGATTCACGGGCAAACTCATGGCTGGCGGACAAAGAGGGCAACATTATAGCCCGAATCGCCCGCCGTTTTGCACCGTTAGCGCGGTTTTCGCTCGTGAGCATCGAAATAGGCGAAGAAATTGACGATGCCCTGCGAAATCGCCCCGGCAATTTCCTGTCGGAACGCGGTGGTGCTCAGCAATTGCTCTTCCTGATGATTGGTAATAAACGAGGTTTCTACCAGAATCGACGGAATCGACGGCGATTTCAGCACCGCAAAGGCTGCCTGCTCCGTCTGCTGGCTGTGCAAATGGTGAATCGGACGAATGCGGTCGAGCACGTGATGGCCCAGCGTCAGGCTGTTTTTGATGGTGTCGGTTTGCACCAGATCAAAAAGCACCTGCTGCAAATAGTTGTTATCGGCATCTTTGTATTTCGCCCCGGCGACCAAGTCGGCGTCGTTCTCTTTATTCATCAAATATTTCGCCATGGTACTGCTGGCACCGCGATTTGAGAGGGCAAATACGGACGCGCCGCTGGCTTCGGGGCTGGTAAAACCGTCGGCGTGAATCGACACGAAGAGATCGGCCTGATGCTGGTGGGCGATTTCAACACGCTGATAAAGCGGAATAAAGTGATCGGCTTCGCGCGTCAGCTTGACCTCGATATTCGGATGGCTGGAGAGATGCTGGCGCACGTAGTTGGCGATTTCCAGCACCACGTGTTTCTCTTCCGAGCCTTCATGGCCGACGGCACCGGAGTCAATACCGCCGTGACCCGGGTCGATCATCACCAGCTTTTTAGCCCCCGGCGGCTTAGGTTTGGGCGCGGTTTTGGTCACGTGTTCCGCCTGCTGTGCCTGCGCAAAGCGGCTGCCGAACGCGCCAATGGCTAAACCAAGGCCGCTGAGCAGCACCTGACGACGGCTGGCAGAGCGAGGAAGCGGTTGGAAGTGGAGAAATTTATTCAGTGGATTAAGCATCGGTCCGCAGCCCTTAATAAAAGCAGAATGCGGATGTTATATAGTATCCATTCAGCATAATCGACAGCAGAACTATTGCTGTTTATTAACAATGTCGGCGTTTTTAACATTTTCCCAGTCTGATATTTTCCTGATTTTTATTGGTTATGTGATTAATCACGCAACAATCAGTAAAAAAATAGGTATCGGATTGTCAAAAAAAGCGCCCAACGCCCCAAAAGCCGGCATTTTGATATTGCGTCTCCCGCAGATCCCGCGATAATCAATGAATAAATTATTAACAGCGGCGAAGAGTGATGGAAATTCGCGTATTTACCCAACAAGATTTCGAAGAAGTGCTGACCATATGGGAGCGCTGTGATTTGCTGCGCCCGTGGAACGACCCAGAATTGGACATCGAGCGTAAGATGAACCACGATCCCGAGCTGTTTTTAGTCGCGGAAGTGAGTGGTGAAGTGGTGGGAACGGTGATGGGCGGCTACGACGGCCATCGCGGATCGGCCTATTATCTCGGCGTGCATCCGGAATATCGCGGTCGCGGCATTGCCAACGCGCTAATGAATCGCCTCGAGAAGAAGCTGATTGCCCGCGGTTGTCCAAAAATCAACCTGATGGTGCGCGCCGAAAACGACGCCGTGATCAGCATGTATGAAAAACTCGACTACGAAGTGGTTGAGAGCATCAGCCTCGGCAAACGGCTAATTGTCGATCAGGAATACTGATGTTGCGCCTCTCTTTCCCCGCATTTTGTTCCCCGCATTTTAAAACAAAGGGGAAAGAGAGGGTGAACAGCGGATTACGGTCAACGCTTGCAGTGAATGCCAACCGACTGAAAACTAATCATTAGTTGATCACGCTAATTCTTTTGACATCAATCTCTTCCGAGTTCCAGTCTTTATCAATTTCACCTTCCAGACGCACCTTGTCTTTCGGCGTGATGTTCTGACCTTTCCAGCGATCGTCGTCAATGTCGGCGGTAATCGTGCCGGAAGCGTCACGGAAAATATATTTCTCGTCGCCCGTACGTTTCTCAATATGACCTTCAAGGCGTACCCACTGATCGTCCTTCAGGTTTTTCGCCTCTTTCACGCTGGTAAGTGCTGCGTTATCGCCGGAGAAGCCGCCTTTTCCCTGCAGGTTTTGCGCATGAGGCGCGCTAGGGTCATTAAAACCGCCGCTGTTCTGTGCCAGAGCCGGAAGGGTTGCCAGTGCGATCACGCTTGCCAGAGCTATCTTCTTCATCATAATAGTCATCCTTAAATGTAGAGTTCAGTGAACATTGAGCGGCTGGGATTGATGAATCATCTGCCGCCCTGATAAACAGTAAAGCAGAGTGTTCTTAACAAGTTCTTAAGTTGGCTTAATTTATGCTGAACGCGATGGCCATTCCGCGTGCGCGCAGGCCACAATAGACACAATAGATGAGAAAAACCGAGGCCTGCTGCGCATTGCCGTTGAGTTTTTGCCCTGTGGTTTAGCATCATTAAAATTTGAGAGAGAATTTTCCAGGCTATGAATCCTGACGATTACAACAGCCACGGCATGCTCCGTCTGCCGCTGTGGTTTTGGGCAATTTTAGTATTGCAGGCACGAACCTGGCTGGTGTTTATTATGGCCGGTGCGTCGCGTCAGCAGGGCGACTCGCTGTTGTCGCTGCTTTATCCCGATCGCCAATCTTTTTGGTCGGGCATCTGTCTGGGCCTGCCGCCCGCGATTATTTTCCTGCTGAGCGGCCGTCGTCATAGTTGGCCAAAGGTGTGGCAGATGAGCTATTGGCTGCTGCTGGCGGGAATGTTTATCACCTTCGCGTTACAGGGGCTGGGGATTTGGCAGTCGATGGACGAGCCGAACGTGGTCGATATTGCCCTCGCGCTGCTCGATGCCGGCGCGTTGGCCTATTGGTTGCTGAGCCGCCGCCTGCGCGCCTGTTTTGACGAAGCGCGACGCCTGATTTAATACCATCAAATCATTTGAGTGAAAGACGCTGCGGCACTTTTTGCCGCGGATGCACTCCAACGGTTCAATACGATGAAATATGCGATGACAATCAAGGAGTGTAATACATGACTATTCGCCCACTGTGGCTGGCGCTGCCCCTTATGCTGACGGGCTGTTCGACGCTCGCCAACATGCACGCGCCGAGCCTTTCCAGCTTCAATCCCATGAACTGGTTTGGCAGCAGCCTCGAAGTGACCGAACAGGGCGTAGGTAAATTAACCGCCAGTACGCCGCTAACTGAAAGCGCCGTGAGTGACGGGCTTGATGGTGACTATAAACTGCGCAGCGGCATGTCGATGAGCAACGGAAAAATGCGCACCTTTTATGAGGCGATGGACGGCAAAACCGTCAAGCTGGTGGTCTCTGGCGAGCCGAAAGGCAAGGTCCAGCGCATTGAAGTGACCGACCCCGACGTAGAAAGCCAGTGGGGCGTGAAAATCGGCGCGCCGTTTAGCTCGCTCTACAGCAAAGCTTTTGACGCCTGCCAGAAAGGGCAGGGCGATGATGCCCGCAACGTCGAGTGTAAAGCGCCTAACAGTCAACATGTTAGCTATGTCTTCAGCGGCAACTGGGATGGCCCGGACGAACTGATGCCTGCCGATGAAAATCTAAAAAGCTGGACTGTTTCCAAAATCATCTGGCATACCAACTAACCCGTCGTCCTTGGCACCGTAGCTGCGTTAGCTTCGCTTGCTCACCCCGGTCACTTACTCATGTAAGCTCCCGGGGCTTCCCAATGTTACTCGTCCCATCCGTGGGACTCGCCCCAAAGGGGCCGCTACGAGTAGCGTTCAAATCTGCTCCAGGCAGATTTGTACCGCCTTGCTACAGCACCAATGACTTAGGGTGAGTTTTTAGATTTTTTTCCAATTCTGCTTTTCTCGAGATCCTTATTTTCCCTTGTTCCGCATGGCTTATAGCTTTTGATGCTTGCAAATCACCAAACGATATATAAAACCCCTTCAGGTATCTCCTAAGTTATAAATACACTACACCTCTATAGCTACATCCTTTAGGGCAGAAAATGACTCACACATCGGTAAAGAATAGGGCGTTAAAAGGTGCGTTTGCCTTGCTGCTGATTGCCGGTGGTGTTGCCTCCGTCTCTGCAACGGAGCTGCTCAACAGCTCTTATGACGTGTCGCGAGAACTGTTTGCCGCGCTGAATCCGCCGTTTGAAAAACAGTGGGCGGCGCAAAATAATGGCGACAAACTCGAGATTAAACAGTCACACGCGGGATCGTCAAAACAGGCGCTGGCGATTCTGCAAGGCCTGAAGGCCGACGTGGTGACTTATAATCAGATTACCGATGTGCAAATTTTGCACGATCGCGGTAATTTTGTGGCGGCGAATTGGCAGAGCCGGTTACCGAATAACAGCTCGCCGTTTTACTCGACCATGGCGTTTCTGGTTCGTAAGGGAAACCCGAAAAATATTCACAGCTGGGACGACCTGACGCGAGGCGACGTCAAGCTGGTGTTTCCGAATCCAAAGACCTCAGGCAATGGCCGTTATACCTATTTAGCCGCCTGGGGCGCGTTTAATCTTGCCGATAATAAAGATCAGCAGCAGACCCGCGAGAAAATGGCGCGACTTATCAAGAACGTCGAAGTTTTTGATATCGGCGGACGCGGCGCAACCACCAGTTTTGTCGAGCGTGGGCTGGGCGACGTGCTGATCAGTTTTGAATCGGAAGTGAATAACATTCGCAAACAGTACGGCGCCGACAAGTTCGACGTCATCGTGCCGCCGGTCGATATTCTGGCGGAGTTCCCGGTGGCGTGGGTCGACAAGAATGTCGAGAAGAACGGCACCGAGAAAGCGGCTAAAGCCTATCTGAACTATTTGTGGAGTCCTGAGGCGCAGAAAATTATCACCAGCTTCAGCTACCGCGTGTATGACAAGCAAATTATGGAACAGGCAAAGGGGCAGTTTCCGCCGACCAAGCTGTTTAACGTTGAAGATCAATTTGGAGGATGGCCAGAAGTCATGAAAACCCATTTCGAAACCGGCGGTGAGCTGGATAAACTGATCGCGCAGGGACGTCCGTAATGTTGTTGGCGACCAAACGCGTATTACCCGGCTTCACGCTAAGTCTGGGCAGCAGCCTGCTGTTCGTTTGTCTGGTGTTATTGCTGCCTTTGAGCGCGCTGATTATTCAGCTGTCGCACATGACGCTGGCGCAGTACTGGGCGGTAGTGAGTGACCCGCAGGTAGTGGCAGCCTATAAAGTGACGCTGCTGTCGGCAGGCGTGGCGAGCATTTTCAACTGTTTCTTCGGCATGCTGATGGCGTGGATCCTGACTCGCTACGAGTTTCCGGGCAAAACCATTCTCGACGGCCTGATGGACCTGCCTTTCGCGCTGCCGACGGCGGTGGCAGGCTTGACCCTCGCGGGCCTGTTCTCGGTTAACGGCTTTTACGGCCAGTGGCTGGCACAGTTCGATATTAAAGTGGCCTACACCTGGCTGGGTATTGCCGTGGCGATGGCTTTCACCAGCATTCCTTTTGTGGTGCGCACCGTGCAACCCGTGCTGGAAGAGTTGGGGCCGGAATATGAAGAAGCCGCAGAAACGCTGGGCGCGTCGCGCTGGCAGAGTTTCCGCCGCGTGGTGCTGCCCGAGCTGATGCCTTCGCTGATGGCCGGCACGGCGCTCTCGTTCACCCGCAGCCTCGGCGAATTCGGCGCAGTTATCTTTATCGCGGGGAATATCGCCTGGAAAACGCAGGTCACCTCGCTGATGATTTTCGTGCGTTTACAGCAGTTTGACTACGCCGCCGCGAGTGCGATTGCCTCGGTGATTCTGGCCGCGTCGCTGATTCTGCTGTTCGCGATTAACACCTTGCAGAGCCGCTATGGCCGCCGTTTGGGAGGCCAATAATGTCGCAGCTTTCGCAATTTGAAGAAACGGCACCGCGCCGTATCGACTGGCTAAAATGGTCGCTGATTGGCCTCGGCACGATTATCTGTGTGCTGCTGCTGGTGGTGCCGATGATCTCTATTTTCGTGTTGGCGCTGTCTGACGGCATCGCGGCGGTGGGCAAGAATCTGGCCGATCCCGACATGCTGCACGCGATTTGGCTGACGGTGCTGATAGCGCTGATCACCGTGCCGGTCAATCTGGTATTCGGTACGCTGCTGGCGTGGCTGGTGGCGCGCTTCGATTTTCGCGGTCGCCAGCTGCTGCTGACGCTGATCGACATTCCTTTTGCCGTCTCGCCGGTGGTGGCGGGTCTGCTTTATCTGCTGTTTTACGGCAGCAACGGCCCGCTCGGCGGCTGGCTTGACGCGCACAACGTTCAGTTTATGTTTGCCTGGCCGGGCATGGCGATGGTGACGATTTTCGTGACCTGTCCGTTTGTGATTCGCGAGCTGGTGCCGGTGATGCTGAGTCAGGGCAGTCAGGAAGATGAAGCCGCCGTGCTGCTTGGCGCGTCGGGCTGGCAGATGTTTCGTCGCGTCACGCTGCCAAACATTCGCTGGGCGTTGCTGTACGGCGTGGTGCTGACCAATGCCCGCGCGATAGGTGAATTCGGTGCAGTGTCGGTGGTGTCGGGCGCGATTCGCGGCGAGACCTACACGCTGCCTTTACAGGTTGAATTATTGAATCAGGATTACAACGTTGCCGGCTCGTTTACCGCCGCGGCGCTTTTGACCCTGTTGGCAATCGTCACACTATTTCTGAAAAGCGGTTTGCAGTGGCGCCTGGCGCGCACCAACGATCGTCTTGAGCGGGAGGGAAACAATGAGCATTGAAATTAACGGTATCAACAAGTTTTTTGGTCGCACCAAGGTGCTTAATGATATCTCGCTCGATATTCCTTCCGGCCAGATGGTCGCGCTGCTTGGGCCGTCAGGATCCGGTAAAACCACGCTGCTGCGTATTATTGCCGGTCTTGAAAACCAGAGTTCGGGCAATCTGAGCTTCCATGGCAAAGACGTGAGCCGCCTGCACGCGCGCGATCGTCAGGTCGGATTCGTGTTCCAGCACTATGCGCTGTTCCGCCACATGACGGTGTTCGACAACATCGCCTTTGGCCTAACCGTCTTGCCGCGCCGCGAACGTCCGAACGCCGAGGCGATTAAACAGAAAGTCACCAAGCTGCTGGAGATGGTTCAGCTGAGTCATCTCGGCAACCGTTTTCCGGCCCAGCTTTCCGGCGGCCAGAAGCAGCGCGTAGCGTTGGCGCGCGCGTTGGCCGTCGAGCCGCAGATTTTACTGCTCGATGAACCGTTTGGCGCACTGGACGCGCAGGTGCGTAAAGAGCTGCGCCGCTGGCTGCGTCAGCTGCACGAAGAGCTGAAGTTCACCAGCGTGTTTGTAACGCATGACCAGGAAGAGGCGATGGAAGTCGCTGACCGCGTGGTGGTGATGAGTCAGGGAAATATCGAGCAGGTTGGCGCGCCTATCGACATCTGGCGCGAGCCGTCAACCCGCTTTGTGCTTGAATTTATGGGCGAAGTTAACCGTATTGGCGGCGAGATCCGCGGCTCGCAGCTTTACGTCGGCCAGCATCATTGGCCGCTGTCGGTGACGCCGCTGCATCAGGGTAAGGTCGATTTGTTCCTGCGTCCGTGGGAAATGGAAGTCACGCCGCAGGCCAACCCGCGCTGTCCGCTGCCGGTGCAGGTGCTGGAAGTGAGTCCACGCGGCCATTTCTGGCAGTTAACCGTGCAACCTCAGGGCTGGCACGACGAACCGATTTCAGTGGTGCTTAATGAAGCGCAGGATAATCGTGCGCCGCAGCGCGGCGATCGCCTGTTCGTTGGCGGCTTAAACGGTCGGTTATACGCGGGTGACCAGCTGCTGCAATCGGTTGAGCTGGCTAAAAGCGCCTAATAGTTTTAAAAGTATTAAACTTTAATTATGATGATTAAAAAAAGGGCGGATATTACCGCCCTTTTTATCGTCTAATCATTATTTATTCGTTTTGGTGCAGCGCTTATATCCAAATAATATAGTGAAACGCTATGTTGATAGATAAAGCCAACTGAAAAAGGCAGCCACGTGAGCACGCTTGAACAATTTATCGGTAATACGCCCCTCGTGCGTTTACAGCGACTGTCAAAGGATCTTGATAGCGAAATTTGGGTCAAACTGGAAGGCAATAATCCTGCGGGGTCGGTAAAAGATCGCGCCGCGCTGTTTATGATTGAACAGGCGGAAAAGCGTGGTGAAATCCGGCCCGGCGATACACTGATTGAAGCGACCAGCGGCAACACGGGCATTGCGCTGGCGATGATTGCGGCGGTTAAAGGCTATCGCATGAAACTGCTGATGCCGGAAAACATGAGCATGGAAAGACAGGCCGCGATGCGTGCCTACGGCGCGGAGCTGCTGCTGGTCAGCCGTGAGCAGGGCATGGAAGGCGCACGCGATCTGGCACAGGAGATGGCCGATCGCGGCGAAGGTAAGGTCCTGGATCAGTTCAACAATACCGATAATTCGCTGGCTCATTTTATGACTACCGGCCCTGAAATCTGGCAGCAAACGGCGGGTCGTTTGACGCATTTTGTCTCCAGCATGGGCACCACTGGCACGATTTCCGGCGTCGGCCGCTTTTTGAAAACACAGCATCCAGAGGTGAAAATTGTCGGTTTGCAGCCGGAAGAGGGCAGCAGTATTCCGGGCATTCGCCGCTGGCCTGAAGCCTATCTGCCGGGCATTTATCGCCCCGAGCTCATCGACAATGTGATTGATATGGCGCAGGGCGAGGCGGAAGAAACCATGCGTTTGCTGGCGCGCGAAGAGGGCATTTTCTGCGGCGTGAGTTCGGGCGGTGCCGTTGCGGGGGCGCTACAGATTGCTCGTGCTAATCCGGGCGCGGTTATCGTTGCAATCATCTGCGATCGCGGCGATCGCTACCTCTCAACGGGCGTTTTCGGTTAAATACGCTTATATTCTGTTGCTATCGCGCTCGAAAGGTAAATAAAGAGTAAATGATGCTGCGGCGTGACAGGATAGGGGTAAAAATGAGCGCAATTATGTTAGGCGGAAAAAAATAATGAAAATTCTGTTAGTCGATGACGACCTCGAACTGGGCACCATGCTGTGCGAATACCTGATTGCCGAAGGCTTCGATGCCAATCTGGTGCTGACCGGCAAGGCGGGTGTTGAAGGGGCGATGTCGGGCGAATACAGCGCCATGATCCTCGACATCATGCTGCCGGATATGAGCGGCATCGACGTGCTGCGTCAGGTGCGCAAAAACAGCCGTTTGCCTATCATCATGCTGACGGCCAAGGGTGACAACATCGACCGCGTAATCGGCCTCGAAATGGGTGCCGACGATTACATGCCGAAGCCGTGCTATCCGCGCGAGCTGGTGGCGCGTCTGCGCGCCGTGCTGCGCCGTGTCGAAGAGCAGCAGGATACCCATTCTGACTCCTCAACCATTAATTATGGCGATCTGACCCTGAATCCGGCGACCCGCAGCAGCGAGTGGCAGGGTGTGGCGTTTGATTTAACGGCGTCCGAATTCAACCTGCTCGAGCTGCTGTTGCGATCGCCCGAGCGCGTGGTGTCGAAAGACGAGCTGTCCGAAAAAGGGCTGGGCCGTCCGCGCGAAGCGTACGATCGCAGCATCGACGTTCACATCAGCAATATTCGTCAGAAGCTGGCTTCGCTGAAAGGCGGAGAAGTGATGACTATCGAAACGGTGCGAAGCATTGGCTATCGAATCAGATAAACGCCTGCGCGGCAGGCTGTTCTGGAAAATACTGCTGGGTTATTGGGTGACGTTTATCATCATGACCCAGCTGTTGTGGGCGGTATTTACCTTTTATTACCACCACGAACCGCCGGAAAGCAGCATTGCACGTCGTTTCGTTAAATTGCAGGTCACCTCGGCGGTTTCAACTTTGAAGACCGGCGGCTTGCCTGCGCTTAACGCGATGATTGCCGATTGGCCTGCCGATGACCGCCGTTTATTTACCGTTGAACCTTCAATGATTCCGGTTAAGGGAGAGAGTCTCAACGATCTCGAACCCGGAAAAACGCCGTCGCAAATTGTTGAATTCGTTCAGACTTCGTCGGGGCAGGGCTATCGCCTGCGCTATAACGTCGAAGGATTGATGGACGAGTATCGCCCTTCTCGAGAGAAACACGTGTTTAATATGCCCCCTCCGTTTTTGTGGATTGGAGGAATTGGCGGGCTGTTGTTCAGCGCCATGCTGGCGTGGAACCTGACTCGACCGATGCTGCAAATGCGCCGGGCTTTTGGTCGCGTTTCGCAGGGAGATTTATCGGTTCGCCTCTTTGCCACCATGGGTAAACGTCACGACGAGTTGTCTGAGGTGGCGCGCGATTTTGACTCGATGGCCGAGCGTTTGCAGGTGCTGGTGAAAGCTCGCGAAGAGCTGCTGCACGACGTCTCCCACGAGCTGCGATCGCCGCTGGCAAGGCTTCAGCTGGCGATTGGTCTGGCGCGGCAAAACCCGCTGAACGTCGAAACCTCACTCACGCGCATCGAGCATGAGGCGGGAAGGCTGGATAAGATGATAGGCGAACTGCTGGCGCTTTCGCGTACTGAAAACAGCATCATGCCTGACGAAGAGTACTTTGATCTTTATGGCCTGGTTGAAGCGGTGGTTAACGACGCGCGCTATGAGGCGCAGCTGCCGGGCGTTGAGATTGTGCTAAACGCCAATGACGCCGACGATCAGGATTATACCGTCAAAGGCAATGCCGAGCTGATGCGCCGCGCTATCGACAACGTGGTGCGCAACGCGCTGCGCTTCTCGGCGCGCGGGCAGGCGATTAATGTGTCACTGAAAACCCAAGATAATTATCTGTGCGTGCAGGTGGCGGATCAGGGACCGGGCGTGGAAGAAGACAAGCTGTCGAGCATTTTTGACCCGTTCGTCAGAGTAATGTCACCGCTTTCTGGAAAGGGATACGGCCTTGGGCTGGCGATCACCAAAAAAGTGATGGTTGCACATCATGGTAAGATTGATGCACGCAACGGCTCGCCGAGAGGGCTTATTATCGACCTCAAAGTACCGCATTGGAAAAGTCTGGTTTAAGTTTAAATAGATAGACAAAAAAAACGGCGCAATCAGCGCCGTTTTTTATTGGAAGCGAGTTCTCGTAAAAGCGAATTACTTTCTGATACGAATAATCGGGGTTTCACCGACCACGACGCTGCCAGACAGTTTAATCAGCTCTTTAATCTCATCCATGTTAGAGATAACAACCGGCGTCAGGGTCGACTTGGCTTTCTCTTCCAGCAGGGCCAGATCAAACTCGATAATCAAATCGCCTTTCTTCACGCGCTGCCCTTCCTCGGCGATGCGCTTGAAACCTTCACCCTTCAGCTCGACGGTGTCGATACCGAAGTGAACAAACAGCTCGATGCCGCTGTCGGATTCGATTGAGAAAGCATGGTTAGTTTCAAAGATTTTACCGATGGTACCGTCAACCGGTGCCACGATTTTGCTGCCCGAAGGTTTAATGGCAATACCATCACCGACGATTTTCTCGGCAAAAACCACATCGGGTACATCTTCAATATTGACAATTTCACCAGAAATCGGCGCAACAATTTCAATTGTACCGAGATCTTTCTTATCATCAGAAACCAATGATTTTAATTTATCGAACAAACCCATGATCTTCTCCTAAGCATTAATTTGGGCAGCTTTCCAGCAATGCGCAATTAGCAGAGTGTTTTCTCTTCAATGAATTTGTTCACCAAATTCATCAGCTCTTGCGCCGTAGGTTGGGCTAGAGCCTCTTCTGCCAGCGCCTTCACATCTTCGAAGTTTGTATTACGAATTATTTTCTTGATGCGTGGGATTGAGATAGCGCTCATGCTGAACTCATCCAGACCCATGCCCAATAAGAGAAGTGTAGCACGTTCATCACCTGCTAGCTCTCCACACATGCCCGTCCATTTCCCTGCGGCATGTGATGCATCAATAACTTGCTTGATAAGTGCAAGCACTGACGGGGACATCGGATTATAAAGATGAGAAATCAGTTCATTACCGCGATCTACTGCCAGAGTATACTGGGTAAGGTCGTTTGTACCAATACTGAAGAAATCAACTTCTTTCGCCAGATGATGAGCAATCACGGCAGCGGCCGGTGTTTCGACCATCACGCCCATTTCGATCGTCTCGTCAAAGGCTTTGTTTTCGTCACGCAGCTGGGCTTTCAGCAGGTTCAGCTCGCCTTTTAGCTCGCGCACTTCTTCGACGGAAATCACCATCGGGAACATGATGCGCAGTTTGCCGAAGGCAGAAGCACGCAGAATCGCACGCAGCTGGTCATGCAGAATTTCTTTGCGATCCAGACAGATACGGATTGCACGCCAGCCGAGGAACGGGTTCTCTTCCTTCGGCAGATTCATGTACGGCAAATCTTTGTCGCCGCCGATATCCATGGTGCGCACGATAACCGCCTGTGAGCCCATCGCTTCGGCCACGGCTTTGTAAGCCTGGAACTGCTCTTCTTCGGTTGGCAGGCTGTCGCGGTCCATAAACAGGAACTCGGTGCGATACAGGCCCACGCCTTCTGCGCCATTACGCTCTGCACCGGCGACGTCGCGCACGGTACCGATGTTGGCACAGACTTCAACCTGATGGCCGTCCAGCGTAATCGCCGGCAGGTCTTTAAGTTTTGCCAGCTCGTCTTTTTCGCTAACGTACTGACTGTAATCGGCTTTCAGCTCTTCAATAACCTCAGGCGTCGGGTTGACGTAGATTTTATTGTTCACGGCGTCGAGGATTAAATAGTCGTCATTTTTGACTTGCTTGGTCACATCGCTGGTGCCGACGATAGCCGGTAATTCCAGAGAACGCGCCATGATTGAGGTGTGCGAAGTACGGCCACCCAAATCGGTAATGAAACCCAGCACCTTGTTCAGGTTCAGCTGCGCGGTTTCGGAAGGGGTCAGGTCGGTGGCGACCAGAATCACTTCATCCTGAATGGTGCCCAAATCGATAATTGGCATGCCCAGAATGTTACGCAACAGGCGTTTACCGATGTCACGCACGTCGGCGGCGCGCTCTTTCAGGTATTCGTCGTCAAGCTCTTCCAATGCCTTGGCCTGGCCTTCAATCACGGAGTAGGCGGCGGCGTCGGCGGAGGATTTGTCATCTTTGATGAGGGCTATGATTTCTTGTTCTAGCTCTTCGTCTTCCAACAACATGATGTGGCCTTCGAAGATGGCTTCTTTCTCTTCACCGAAGGTCTCGCCGGCTTTGGTCTTGATCGTTTCCAGCTGTGCAGAGGCTTTCGCACGGCCAGACAGAAAACGTTCAACTTCCTGATCGACTTTCTCAGGAGCGATTTTTTTCCGGTCGATGACAATTTCATCTTCTTTCAGCAACAATGCCTTGCCGAAAGCAATACCGGGAGATACTAAAATGCCTGAAATCATAACCCTACCTTACTGTTGACTGGTGTTAACTCTTCAGAAACCGATCAGGACATCATTACAGCATTAAGTTTTTGACTCGTAAGCGTTTGACTTAAAAGGGTATTGACTTAGGAATAACAACGTCCTGTTATTGTCTCTCTGACCAAGCTTCTTACTCGAGCTCTGCCATCAGTTTTACCAAGTGCTCGACGGCTTTCTGCTCGTCTTCGCCTTCAGCGGAAAGGGTCACCACGGTGCCCTGAGTCAGACCCAGAGTTTGCAGTTTGAACAGGCTTTTAGCGCTGGCACTTTTCCCGTTTGAGGTCACGGTAATGTCTGAAGTGAAACCTTTTGCTTCCTTCACAAATTGTGCAGCAGGACGAGTATGCAGACCATTTGGAGCAGTAATAGTAACTTCTTGCTGGAACATTGATGTTTCCCCAACCTAATTTAAAGTAATGTTGTGGAGCTAAAGTTTAGTCCATGAACCGTGCTTTAGCCTGTGAGATTCGTGCCCGTGAAGATTCAGAGGCAAACTCCGATGCAACAGGAAACGTAAAACGTTGCTGATGGAAAAGTTCACCTTTAGAAACCGCATTGCAGCCTCTTGCTGATTCTTTTCCGTTCCGTTTCCATTATGCCGCTATTTACCGCGCTGCAACAAATCGTTAAATCGATTCAGCCTCAGGCAATTGTATCAGCGATTAATTTTACGCATCGAAATAATTGATGGGTTAAATACTAAACCTGGCAGCGAAAATCAATCACGAACAGCACCAAAGTTTGATGTGGACCACAAAAAAGCACCAATTAAGGTGCTTTTTTGTTCAATCATTTTGAGAAAGGGCTATTGTTGCAATTCTTTTTCTGTAAACAAATCTGCAAACAATGCGGTACTCAAATAGCGTTCGCCGGAGGAAGGCAGAATAACCACGATGGTTTTGTCGGCAAATTCTGGCTCTTCGGAAAGCTTAACGGCGGCGGCAACGGCTGCACCGGAAGAAATACCCGCAAGAATGCCTTCTTCTTCCATCAGGCGACGTGCGTAATCCATTGATTCGTCGTTGGTAATCAGCGATACGCGGTCAATCAGCTCGAGGTCGAGGTTACCGGGAATAAAGCCTGCGCCGATGCCCTGAATCTTGTGCGGACCCGGTTTGACTTCCTGACCGGCCAGCGTCTGGGTGATAACCGGCGAATCGGTCGGTTCTACAGCCACCAACGTGATGCTGGCTTTCTTGCTTTTCAGAAAACGCCCAGTGCCGGTAATGGTGCCGCCGGTGCCCACGCCTGCAATCAGCACGTCAACGTCGCCGTCGGTATCTTCCCAAATTTCAGGACCGGTAGTCTTCTCGTGAATCGCCGGGTTAGCCGGATTGCTGAACTGCTGAAGAATCAGATAACGGTTAGGGTCGCTGGCCTGAATCTCTTCGGCTTTGGCGATAGCGCCTTTCATGCCTTTCGCGCCTTCGGTCAGCACCAGATTAGCGCCCAATGCTTTCAGCAGTTTGCGACGCTCAACGCTCATGGTTTCAGGCATCGTCAGGGTCAGCTTGTAGCCGCGCGCCGCCGCCACATAGGCCAGCGCAATGCCGGTATTGCCGCTGGTTGGCTCAACCAGTTCAATATCTTTAGTCAGAATGCCGCTTTTTTCAGCTTCCCAAATCATGTTGGCGCCAATACGGCACTTAACGCTAAAGCTTGGATTGCGCGATTCGATTTTGGCGAGAATGCGTCCGTTGCCGATACGATTGAGGCGCACCAGCGGCGTATGGCCGATGGTTAATGAATTGTCTTCAAAGATCTTGCTCATAACCGTGTCTACCTTATGTCGTAATCTTTTGATGATATTGTTATGAAATTAAGAGGATTCCATAAAAAGCATACTCGAACGTTTACCCCAGTGAAGTAAACAATTGGTATATGTTATGTAATTCCGAAATAAGTTTTAATTTTAGTACAAAAGCTAGCGTCTGACGTGCACGTCGCGATAGCGATCTACCCACATTGCGGTCGCGCCGCAAACGGCAACCGGCAGAATCAGCAGATTCAGAATCGGTATTAGCGTGAACACGCTGACCAGCGCGCCAAACTGCAAATTATCGACCTTGTTTCGGCCCAGCGAACGGCGCATGTCGGCAAAGCTGACCTTATGATTATCGAACGGGTAATCGCAATACTGAATCGCCAGCATCCAGGCGCTGAAGAAGAACCACAGCACGGGAGCCAGCGTTTGCCCGACGCCCGGAATAAAATGCAGCAGTAACAGCAGCAGGGCGCGCGGCAGGTAATAGCCCAACTTCTGCACCTCGCGTTTCATGATGCGCGGCAAGTCTTTCATGATGCCCCAGATGCCGCTGTCGGGAATCGATTTTCCGGTCAGGCGCGCTTCGAGCTGCTCGGCGAGTAATCCGCTAAACGGTGCGGCAATCAGATTGGCCAATGTACTGAAAAAGAAGCTGAACACCAGCAGCACGGAGGCGACGGCAATCGGCCAGATCAGGTAATCGAGCCAGCGCAGCCATTCAGGAACGTGGCTCATCAGGGCGGGGATCCATTCACCCAGTCTATTAAACAGCCACCAAAAGGCGCCGCCCATCAGCACGACATTCACCAGCAGGGGAATAATCACGAAACGGCGGATGCCGGGCAGAGAGATGAGTTTCCATCCCTGCGAAAAATAGTGCACTCCATTGACATCTGATGACGACATAAAAGAAATTTTCTCTCTCAATTGAATAGGCTGGGCTATCATATCGATATGATTTTGCACTGACTAGGCACTTGTTGGGTGAAAAGTAGTCAAATAGCAGGCAGCAATCATCTTTCTTAGCATAAAACTGTGTCCAGACTTGCACTTATCAACTCAGCCAAATAGAGTTAGAGAGGTGGATGTTTGCCGCGTTGGCAATAAATTATTACCCAAAAGCATTCGAGAGACGGGTAGGCGGCAACCGAGCGTATTCCTGCGAACTTAGCCAACTAGGTTTACAGGATAAGTGAAAGAAACCGACGCCTTGTATTTCGAAGGATGATGGATAAAGAACAACAGAGATAGCAATGATGCAGGATTTGCGTCTGATATTAATCGTTGTTGGTGCGATCGCCATAATTGCGTTGTTATTGCACGGTTTGTGGACCAGCCGTAAAGAACGCTCTTCGCTTTTCCGCGATCGACCAGCTAAACGTGTAAAAAAAGAACGAGAGCAGTCCCCGAACGAAGATTTCGTCGATGGGGTGGGAGAAGTGCGCGTGCGCTCGGCCCATCCTCACGACGAGCCGACTCTGGGAAGCTACGATGAAGCCGAGAAGTATGCCCCGATGCACGCCGATCCGCGCGCACCGCAGGCGCCTGCTCAGCCTCAACCTGTCCAGAATCAGCCTCAGCACGGACAAGCGCCTTCCGGGCAGCATCCGGCCGGTCAACCTCTTGCTGGACAACAGTTTACGGGTCAACAGCCCGTTAACGGACAACACTCGGTTAACGGACAACAGCCTGTTCAACCTGCTGCCAATACTCAGCGTCCCGTTCAACAGGCACCGCAGCAGCGACCTGCGCCTTCGCAGGCACCTCAGCCGCACTACGATGATCCGCTATTAAGCGGCTACTCCGCGGCTGAACCTGCCGAACCCGTTGCCCAGCCTGCTCGCGAGCATACGGCTCCGGTGCCACCGGCTGAAATTCATGCCGACGCCGCGCCAGCCGCACGCGCCGAGCCTCAGCCTTTCGCGCCAGCCGAGCCTGATTTTGAAGAGGACGAGCCGGTCAGAGAGAAGCTGACCGAAACGGTGCTGGTGCTGCACGTTGCCGCTCATCATGGCGGCGTTATTGGCGGCGAAGTCTTGCTGCAAAGCGTGTTGCAGGCCGGTTTCCAGTTTGGTGCGATGAACATTTTCCATCGCCACGTCAGCCCGTCCGGTAGCGGCCCCGTGCTGTTCAGCCTGGCTAACATGGTGAAACCCGGTTCGTTCGACCCCGAGAATATGTCTGATTTCTCGACCCCGGGCATTACGCTGTTTATGATGGTGCCGTGCTTCGGTGACGCGCATCAGAACTTCAAGCTGCTGCTTCAGTCGGCGCAACGTATTGCCGACGACGTGGGTGCCGTAGTGTGGGACGACGAACGGCGAATGATTACGCCGCAAAAGCTCGAAACCTATAAAGCGCGAATCCGCGAAGTACTGGAAAACACCGCCTAGTTCTTCGCTCACGCCGCAGGATGAGCTAAAATCTGCCCCACTCCTACTAACCCTCGCATGTTGGCATGTCGAGGGTTTTTTATCTTTAAGATGGTGAGCCATGGCCACAATTCAACAAGACCTCGAAAAACTGCGCGCCCAGCTGCGTCATCATGAATATCAGTATCACGTGCTGGATGCCCCCGCCATTCCCGACGCCGAATATGACCGTCTGATGCGCGAACTGCGTCAGATTGAAGAGGCGCATCCCGAGCTGATCACTCCCGATTCTCCGACCCAGCGCGTTGGCGCGGCGCCGATTTCAGCCTTCCAGCAGGTTAGACACGAAGTGCCCATGCTGTCGCTGGACAACGTATTCGACGAAGGCAGCTTCCTGTCATTTTATAAACGCGTGCAGGATCGACTGAAAATCAAAACCGAGCTGACCTTCTGCTGCGAGCTCAAACTCGACGGGCTAGCCGTCAGCCTGCTGTATGAAAACGGCGAGTTGGTGCAGGCCGCCACGCGCGGCGATGGCACGACGGGTGAAAATATCACCATGAATGTGCGCACCATTCGCGCTATTCCGCTGCGCCTGAGTGGCGACAATATTCCTGCTCGGCTCGAAGTGCGCGGCGAAGTGTTTATGCCGCAGCCCGGTTTTGAAGCACTAAACGAAGAGGCGCGTCGCACGGGCGGAAAAGTGTTTGCCAATCCGCGTAACGCCGCCGCCGGCTCCTTGCGCCAGCTGGATCCGCGCATTACTGCCAAACGTCCTTTAACCTTCTTCTGCTATGGCGTGGGCGCGCTGGACGGCGGCACGTTGCCACCGAGTCATCTTGCGCGTTTACAGCAGTTTAAAAAGTGGGGCCTGCCGGTCAGCGATCGCGTGAAGCTCTGCACTGGCAGCGACGAAGTGCTGGCGTTTTATCATCAGGTTGAGCAAGACCGCCCGCAGCTTGGGTTTGATATCGACGGCGTGGTGATCAAGATTGATTCCCTTGAAACGCAAGAGACGCTGGGCTTCGTCGCCCGTGCGCCGCGCTGGGCCACGGCGTTTAAATTCCCTGCACAAGAGCAGATTACGCAGGTCAAAGACGTTGAGTTTCAGGTGGGTCGCACGGGCGCGATAACGCCGGTTGCGCGTCTCGAACCGGTGCTGGTGGCGGGCGTAATGGTCAGCAATGCCACGCTGCACAATGCCGACGAGATTGAACGCCTGGGCCTGCGCATCGGCGATACCGTTATCGTGCGCCGCGCGGGCGACGTGATCCCGCAGGTCGTGGGCATCGTTGCCGAAAGTCGTCCCGAAGATGCGCGCGAAGTGACATTTCCGACGCATTGTCCGGTCTGTAATTCCGACGTCGAACGCGTCGAAGGCGAAGCCGTGGCGCGTTGTACCGGCGGCCTGTTCTGCGGCGCACAGCGTAAAGAAGCGCTGAAACATTTCGTCTCGCGCCGCGCGCTGGACGTTGACGGCATGGGCGACAAGATTATCGACCAGCTGGTTGAAAAAGAATACGTCAAGAATCCGGCCGATCTGTTCCGCCTAACGGCCGGGATCATGACGGGTCTGGATCGCATGGGCCCGAAATCGGCGCAGAATCTGGCCGCCGCACTCGAAAAAGCCAAGGCCACGACTTTTGCCCGTTTCCTCTATGCGCTGGGTATTCGTGAAGTTGGCGAAGCGACGGCGGCCAATCTGGCGGCGCATTACGGCACAATTGATGCGCTGCGTGCCGCCGATGTCGACTCCTTGAAACAGGTGCAGGACGTTGGCGATGTCGTGGCGAAACACGTCGTTAACTTCCTGGCTGAAGAGCACAACCAGCAGGTGATCGACGAGCTGCTAAGTCCTGAAGTCAACCTGCATTGGCCCGAGCCGAAGGTGATTGTAGCCGAAGAGATCGACAGCCCGTTCGCCGGAAAAGTGTTGGTGCTGACAGGTTCGCTCTCTATTTTGTCTCGCGACGAAGCGAAAGACCGACTAACCGCGCTGGGCGCTAAAGTGACCGGCAGCGTGTCGAAGAAAACCGACATGGTGATCGCGGGTGAAGCGGCAGGATCCAAGCTGGTCAAGGCGCAAGAGCTCGGCATTGAAGTGATCGATGAAGAGGAAATGATCCGCCTGCTTAATCTCAGTCAGGGGTAATCTGCGTGGAAAAAGAGAATCTGATTGAAATCGCCAACACGGTGATGCCTTTTGGTAAATATCAGGGCAGGCTGCTTATCGACCTGCCCGAAGAATATTTGTTGTGGTTTGCCCGCAAGGGCGAATTCCCGGAAGGCAAGTGGGGCATGCTGATGGAAATTGCGCTGGCGATTAAAATCGAGGGATTACAGGATTTGCTTACCCCGCTAAAACGCGGCGGCCATAACTTGCAAAACGAGTGATGTTTTGACTAAATCGTTTAATTAAATCGTCGGAACAAATACTGAATAGTAAAAAGCCGGTCCTTTATGCGACCGGCTTTTTTATTGACGACTAATCAGGTTTATCAAAAGCTGAATTAATTCACTTTAGCCTGTTTCTTCACGGCAGGTGCGGCTGTTTGCAGCTTTTCATTTTCAATCTTGACCTGCTTGTTGTGATAACGCTTGGCTAACACGGCGCAGATCATCAGCTGAACCTGATGGAAAATCATCAGCGGCAGCACCATCATGCCGATCGCGCTAACAGGGAACAGAATATTGGCGAGCGGAATACCGTTGGCCAGACTCTTTTTGGATCCGCAGAACACGATAGTGATTTCATCGGCCTTCGAGAAGCCCATCCAGCGCGCCATGTAGGTGTTAAATATAATCACCACTGCGACCAGAATAATACAAACCCCTACGATAAACGCGAACGAACCCAGCCCGACTTTGTGCCAGATTCCCTGCGTAACGGCTTCGCTGAAAGCGGTGTAAACCACCAGCAGAATCGACGTACGGTCAGTCTTGCCGATAATTTTCTTATGCTTATCAACAAACTTGCCAATCCACGGACGCAGCAGGTGACCCGCCATAAACGGGACTAACAGCTGCAACACGATATGCCAGGCTTGCTCAAGTCCATTGCCGGTATCGCCATGCACGTTCATCAGCACGCTGACCAGCAGCGGTGAAACGAAGATGCCGAGCAAGCTTGAGGCCGAGGCGCTACACACTGCCGCCGCGACGTTACCGCCAGCCATCGACGTAAAGGCAATCGCCGACTGCACGGTGGCTGGCAGCACGCAAAGGTAGAGGAAGCCGGTGTAGATTTCAGGGCTGACATCAACCGGATGCCACCACTGGAACAGCAGCCCGAGAATTGGGAACAGAATAAAGGTGCTGAACATCACCCACAGGTGCAGACGCCAGTTGTTGCTGCCTTCAAGAATGGCGGCGCGCGAAAGCTTGGCACCGTGCATAAAGAACAGCAGGCCGATGGCAAAAATAGTTAAGTCGTTGAAGAAGGTGATGTAAATGCCCTGAGCAGGCAGTAAGGTCGCTAACAAAACGGTCGCCACCAGCATCAGGGTAAAAGTGTCAGGCAAAAAGCGGAGTAATTTCATGGCTGTCTCGATAATGAAGAAATCATGGCTGCTATAGTGAACTTTTCGGGTAAAATTATAAAATTGATTTATTTAATCCATTAATGAATTTAATTCATGAACTATTCGCTCAAGCAGCTAAAGATTTTTATCGCCGTGGCGCGCTATGGCAGTTTTAGTCGGACAGGCGAGGTCATAGGCCTTAGCCAATCTGCCATTAGCCATAGCATTAAAGAGCTAGAAGGGGAGATGGGCGTACGTCTGCTCGATCGCACCACCCGCGAAGTGGCGCTCACTGACGCCGGACGCCGTCTCGCCAATCGCGTTGAGCCGCTGCTCGACGAGCTGCACGCCATGCTACTGGATACCCGCAGTTTTGGCACGGAGCAGAATGGCAGGGTGCGCGTGGCCTCAAGCCAGACTATTTCGGCACATCTCATGCCACAATGTATCGCCAGCAGCGCCGAGCTGTTTCCTGATATTCAAATTTTACTCAGGGATCAATCGCAACAACAGGTGCTGAACAGCGTGCGAAACGCCGAGGTTGATTTCGGGATTGTGATCGACCCAGGCTATTGCAACGACCTTGATACCGAAATTATTCTCCATGAGCCTTTCCTGCTGCTGTGTCACGAGGATAATCCCTTTGCCGCACTCGACGAGGTTCCTTGGACGGCTCTTAACGATGCGAAGTTAGTGCTGCAAGATTACTCTTCGGGCAGCCGTCAGCTTATCGACAAGGCGCTGGCCGAATTAATGGTTAAAACGCAGGTGGTACAAGAAATCGGCCATCCGGCGACGCTCTATCCGATGGTCGAAGCGGGGATTGGTATCAGCGTTTTACCCGCGCTGGCGCTGCCTCTGCCGTCAGGGAGTCGACTGGTGATTCGGCCTTTAGTGCCTGAAGTGAATCGCGCGCTGATGTTGGTAAAACGCAAGAATCGCTCATTAACCCCGGCTGCACGGGCGATTTGGGAAGTGGTCAGCCAGCAGGCGCAGCAACTTACTGATAAACGTAAGAAATTTGGTTTAGATTTCAATCCGTAATTTGGGCCAGCGCGTAATCCATCCTTTCTGCTCCGCCCGAGCCAGCAGCACTTCAGGCTGGCCGTGCTGTGGATTGGCGCTAATAGTAAAGTCAAACAGACTGTCGACGCCGAGCGGCGCAACCAGCTCGAGGGCGTCGTGTTCATCAAGCCGCACGCCAATCGCCGTCTCGGTTTCTACCCAATAACTTATCGCGTCACGGGTCGAACGATAGGGCGCGCGGCCATATTTGAGGTGCATTCTGGCCTGATTCTTTACCGACCACGGTAGCGCAACTATCGCGTTAAGCCGTTGTTCATAATCAAGATCGGTCAAGGGGTTAAGGTCATGCGGATTAAAGTAGACCACGTCGATATCATTAAGCGGTGTGGTTTGTTCATAGCCATGCACTCTGTCCCAGACCAGATTACGCACAAAACCCGCCGCCAGACACTCATCTTCAAGACCCAGAGTTTTAACCGCGCGCAGCGCCTGCATTCGCGCCTCGTCTTGCGTAATCCATTCAATAATCTGCTGCTCGTTTGGCGTCATTTTCATTCTCCTTTAATTTTCATCTTAACAAAGCGGGATGACGTATTTGTGTTTTTGCCAAAAAGCCGCAGATAAACGGTGAGCTGAAAACAGAAGATCGGTGATAAGAAAATAGTGACGCACCGTTATTGACGGCTGCCTCAACGGCACGCGCCAAAATGAGGCACGCAAAGACCTAATGCCCGATTTACCTCCGTTAATTCAACCTTCCCGAAGTTGGTACAGCCTTTGCAACAGCCTCTACATGATAACCGCCGTTGATAAAAACGGGGGTTAAAACAGTTAAGTCTGTAGCTTCGTCACGCCGGGGAACCAAAAATGCAGAAAACAATAAAAAGCACGCCCGTTTTAAAGCGCACGCTGGGCAGTTTTCACCTGTGGGGAATCGCCGTTGGCTTGGTGATTTCCGGCGAATATTTTGGTTGGAGCTACGGCTGGGCGCAGGCCGGCACCTTGGGCTTTATGGTCACCGCGCTGGTGATTGCCGCGATGTATTGCGCATTTATTTTCAGCTTTACCGAGCTGACGACCTCGATTCCGCACGCGGGCGGGCCTTTTGCCTACGCCTATCGCGCCTTCGGACCTACCGGCGGATTCATTGCCGGTTTCGCCACGCTGGTGGAATTTGTGTTTGCACCACCGGCTATCGCGATGGCAATCGGTGCCTATCTTAACGTGCAGTTTCCGACCATCGACCCTAAATGGGTGGCGGTCGGCGCTTATTTGGTGTTCATGACGCTGAATATTCTCGGCGTCAGCATCGCCGCCACCTTTGAATTATTGGTCACGCTGCTCGCCATTTTTGAATTGCTGGTCTTTATGGGCGTCGTCGCGCCGGGCTTTGAGATTTCCAACTTTACCCACGGCGGCTGGGCCGGTAGCGACACCTTCACCTCGGGCGCATTCTCGGGGATGTTTGCTGCAATCCCGTTTGCCATCTGGTTCTTTCTCGCTATCGAAGGCGCATCAATGGCGGCCGAAGAGGCGAAAGATCCGCAGCGCACCATTCCAAAAGCCTTTATCGGCGGCATTTTAACCCTGACCGTGTTGGCGCTCGGCGTGATGCTGTTTGCCGGCGGCGTGGGCGATTGGAGCAAGCTCGCTAATATCAACGACCCGCTGCCGCAGGCGATGAAAATGATTGTCGGCAGCAACAGCGGCTGGCTGCACATGCTGGTGTGGCTCGGACTCTTTGGGCTGATCGCCTCGTTTCACGGCATTATTATGGGCTATTCGCGGCAGATTTTTGCTCTGGCGCGAGCGGGTTATCTGCCTAAAAGGCTGGCAACCGTCAACGCGCGCTTCCAGACTCCGCATCTCGGCATTATTGCTGGGGGTGTGGTCGGCATTGCGGCGATTTTCTCGGATCAGCTAATTGTTATCGGCGGCCAGCCGCTGACCGCCAATATTGTGACCATGTCGGTGTTCGGCGCTATCGTAATGTATATTATTTCTATGGCGGCGCTGTTCAAACTGCGCCGCAGCGAGCCGCGCCTTATTCGCCCGTTCCGTGCGCCGCTTTATCCTTTTGCACCGGCATTGGCGCTGGTTTTAGCCCTTGTTTGTCTTGGCGCGATGATTTACTACAACACCTTACTGTTCCTGATTTTCGCCGCCATGATGCTGCTGGCCTATGCCTGGTTCCGACTGACACATCAGGCGCGCAGCGATGCCGCAGCGGATCCGCAGCTGCGGGGTTTACGTCCGGCTCCGGTGAAAAGCGTTAAATAACCGGCTTCCAGGGAGTGCTATGTTTCAAACGACGTTAAGTCATCGCCGCTATCAGTTTGCCGATTTACGCGAGCTGATGGCGAAAGCGTCGCCCGCGCGCTCGGGTGACTATCTTGCCGAAATCGCCGCCGACAGTGCCGAAGAGCGCATGGCGGCCAAGATGGCGCTGGCCGAGGTGCCGCTCAAGACCTTTTTGCAGCAGGTGCTGATCCCCTATGAAACGGACGAGGTCACGCGCTTAATCATCGACAGCCACGACGCCGCCGCTTTTAATGAAATTTCGCATCTCACCGTCGGCGACTTCCGTAACTGGCTGCTTGCCGAAGAGACTGATTCTGCCGCGCTGGCCCGCGTCGCAAAAGGGATCACGCCTGAAATGGCCGCCGCCGTCAGCAAGCTGATGCGCAATCAGGATTTGATTCTCGTCGCCAAGAAGTGTCGCGTGATCACCCGTTTTCGCAACACTATTGGCTTACCGGGGCACATGAGCGTGCGTCTGCAACCTAATCATCCGACCGATAATCTTCAGGGCATCGCCGCCAGCATGCTCGACGGGCTGCTTTATGGTTCTGGCGACGCCGTAATCGGCATCAATCCGGCCAGCGACAGCCTGCCGCTGCTGGAAAATCTAAATTATATGCTCGATGACGTGATCAGCCGTTTCGAGATCCCGACGCAGTCCTGCATTCTGACTCACGTTACCAACACCATTCGGCTGGTGGAGCGCGGCGCGCCGGTGGATTTAGTGTTTCAATCCATCGCGGGCAGCGAAGCGGCAAACAGCGGCTTCGGCATTAATTTAGCGCTGCTGGAGGAGGCACAGCAGGCGGCGCTCAGCTTGAAACGCGGCACGCTCGGCGACAACGTGATGTATTTCGAGACGGGGCAGGGCAGCTGTCTCTCGGCCAACGCGCATTTCGGCGTCGATCAACAAACCTGCGAGGCGCGCGCCTACGCCATCGCCCGTCGTTTTTCGCCTTTATTGGTCAATACCGTGGTCGGTTTTATCGGCCCGGAATATCTGTACGACGGCAAACAGATTATTCGCGCGGGCCTTGAAGATCATTTCTGCGGCAAGCTGCTCGGCGTGCCGCTCGGCTGTGACGTCTGTTATACCAATCATGCCGAGGCGGATCAGGATGATATGGACACGCTGCTTACTCTGCTCGGCACTGCCGGATTAACCTTCCTGATTGGCGTGCCCGGCGCGGACGACATTATGCTGAATTATCAGAGCACCTCTTTTCACGACGCATTGTACATCCGCGAACTGCTGGGCCTAAAACATGCGCCCGAGTTTGCGGCATGGCTCGAGAAAATGAAAATTATCGACGGCGCGGGCAGATTACGTGATGCACGCTCCTCACATCCGTTGTTAAATCACCTGCCGCAGCTTGGAGGCGTTTTATGAGCCAAGAGGATGAAAAAACGTCGCTTCCGCAGGTTCACGCCAACCCTTGGGAAGCGTTGCGACAGTTTACCGCCGCGCGAATCGCGCTGGGCCGCACCGGCGCAAGTTTGCCGACCGACGAGGTGCTGCGTTTCGGCATGGCGCACGCGCAGGCCCGCGATGCGGTGCATCAGCCGTTTAACAGTGAAGAACTTGAGCCGGATCTTCACGCGCTGGGTTTGAAAACGTTACGTGTCGACAGCGCCGCGCCCGATCGCACGACCTATCTTTGTCGACCGGATCTTGGCCGCAAACTGTCGCAGGAGAGCCGCGACTATTTGCAGTCTCTTCCATCGCAGCCCGCCGATCTGCTGCTGGTGGTGGCCGACGGTCTCTCTTCGAAAGCCGTGCATCGTCAGGCCGTGCCGCTGATTACCGCGCTTTTGCCTTATCTTGAAAAGCTGAATATCACACTGGGTCCTATCGTGTTGGCGCGTCAATCGCGTGTCGCTCTCGGCGATGATATTGCCGAGGTGATGAAGGCAAAAGCCGTCGCCATTCTCATCGGTGAGCGCCCCGGACTGTCGTCTCCAGACAGTCTGGGTATTTACATGACGTGGGGCCCGCACACGCGCCGCATGGAGTCGGAAAGAAACTGTATTTCAAACGTGCGACCCGAGGGTTTGGATTATCCGCAGGCGGCGTTTAAGCTAGCGTGGTTGCTGGAACAAGCCTTTGTTCGGGGTCTATCGGGGGTGGCGCTCAAGGATGAGAGTGATAATCCTCAAGTTTTAGATTTGGAATCTAAAGGCAATTTTTGAAGTTCAAATTCAACTTTAAATTCAAATTTAAATTCAAATTCAACTGCATGCGCTTCGCTTACTGCGCGGCGGCGCAGACCGCCTCAAGGATGTTCCTAAGCGAACACCCTTGAGAATCCCGCGCTTTTTTTCCAAATGTGCAACTTGAGAGCTAAAAAGTGAGATCGTTTCAGGTAGAACGGTGAGTGGCGTAGGTCGCGGCGCTTCGCGCTCCCGTCACTTCCCTCAGAAGCCAAAAACGTCTTCTTCACTCCGCTCCGCGCCGCCCTGATCCCGCCAATCACAGAATTTACTACAAAAACGGAAACTCTTGGGCGGTCAAAAGCCGATCCCTCAAATAATAAATTTTTGTTTTTCGACAACTCACACTTTGAGTCTGATAATCCTGCAAATTAAAACTGATTTTTATCTGATGTTGCTGATTTCCAAAACCAAGCCTAATTGATCGGCCCTTGACCGCACAAGAGTATCCGCCTTTTCTTTAATAGCTGTAATTGGCGGTATCAGGGCGGCGCTGAGCGAAGATGAACAAGACGTTTTTGGCTTGTGAACGTAGTGAGGGAAGCGCGAAGCGTCGCGACCAACGCCACGCGCGAAGGTTTCTGAAACGATGTAACTTTTTCAGCTCTCAAGTTACAGCTATGGAAAAAAAGCTTGGGATTCCAAAGGGGCGAGCGACTGCACTGAACCCCAAAACTTGGACACCTGTTTTTATTACAACTTTTCACTATGAACCCGGTATTCCACCGGGCTCA